>JAUTXM010000455.1 GCA_030838025.1 Acidimicrobiaceae bacterium | reverse complement strand
CGGCGTGGCGCTTCACCTTCACCGGGTGAAGGTGGTACAGCACGCTGTTCATGATCACGTAGGAGCGGTTACGGGGGCTGTCGGTGTAGCCCTTGCGGAAGATGGAGCCGGGCCGGAAGATCGAGGTCGCGAACTGCGAGCCCTGGAACTTGTTCATGGCCTCGGACATGCGCTCACCCGGAGACTTGCGTTCCTTGACCGCCCCGTCGGGGGGGGCACCCCTACCGCCGAGTCCGAATAGTCGGGCCATGGGTGTCTCTCTCCCGATCCTCTAGAACCGCATGCCGTAGGAGTAGCCGTGCTTGCTGTCGCGCTGGTGCGGGTCGCCATCGCGGGCGGCGACGCCGGCGCGGCCCATGATGATCACGCCCGTTGGGCAGCGGTCGACGCAGAGGCCGCAACGGGTGCAGACGTCCTCGTCGACGATGAACACCACGTGGTCGTTCGGATCCTCGCCCGGGATATCGGTGTCGATCGAGTCCACGATGGTGTCGTTGGACAGCATGTGGATGCACTTCCACGGGCAGATGTCGACACAGCCCTCGCACATGATGCACTCGGACTGGTCGATGTGAAGGAACTGCTTGGGCTTGACGGCTTTGGAGAGTTCCGCGGTGTCGATCTCTTGCAGGACGTATTCACCGGGAAAGCTCGGCATGGGCGGATTCGCGTCAGTGCGTGCCATCGCTCACTCCTTTCCTGGTAGCGGTTGGGACAGGTCGTGCGCCGTGAGGCGGGGTCGTGCTGCTCGGCTCGGTCATGTGGACCGGACCAGGGGGCGGCCGTAGGCGGAGGTCTTCTCGAGGGCGGTCTGCTTGGGCTTCTTGCCCCGGTTCTGCCACCACATGAGCATGATCACGTGGCCGACCAGGCCGATGCCGTAGATCACGGTGGCGATCAGGTCCTCGATGATGTGGGCACTGATGAGGATCTTCCCCCGGCCGAAGAACTTGACGCCGTTGGGGGCGATCACGTTCTTGCTGTTGCCGATCCCGAGCGTGTCGTGCAGGAAGTGGCCCATCGGCCCCATCGGGATGCCGTACTTGTCGGTCCGCCACTTGAGCTCGCTGTCGGCGTAGCGCAGCCAGCGGTCGGGAACGACCCCGTAGATCATGAGCAGCAGGCCGAAGATGAACAGGGCCGCCAGGAAGGCCTCACCCCACGTGAGCTTGCTGCCCGGGGGCCGGCGCCGGGCCTCCCAAATGACCGCGCCAGTCAGCAGCACCGTCACCACGATGGAAGCTAAGAAAGCGGTCACGTCGGAGCGGTCTCCTGGTGGCTACGGCTGGTTACGACGGTTTGCGGCGGGTTGCGAGGGGGTGCGGCGGCGGGGCGACTTCGGTGCGACTTCGGTGCAACTTCGGTGTGGCTGGGACTTGTGAACGTACTCACATGCTACTGGCACGGCCTCGGACACAGACTGCGGCCGACAGAGTCGGTTTTACCACCTCGACTCGCGTTCGAGCACATCGGCCTCCACCCTCGACCAAACACGCCGCCGCTTGGTCGTATCCGCCATAACCCGCCTACAGTGCGAGGACGACCCGATAGGCAACCGGACGGCCCCGGAGGATAGGCGTTGACGGAAATCCCCGAACATCTGCTGCGACGCTCACGAGAGCGCCGAGCCGCCCTGGGCCTGGGCGGCGATGGGGAAGGCGGCGGCGAAAGCGAGTCGTCTGGCAGCGCCCTGGCAGCCAAGTCGGAGGCCGCCCCGGCCAAGGCGCCCGCCGCCAGTGCGGCCAAAGTTCCGGCCGTCGTCGTCGAGCCCGTGGAGGTGGCGCCCGCCGCCTACATCGCGCCGCCGAAGGGACCGCACAAGCTGCGCATCCCCATCTGGGTCATGCCGGTGCTGATCGCCATCCCCCTGTGGGCCTTCTTCTTCCCGGCCGCGTTCAGCAACCACAAGAAGGCGGCGGTCACCGATCCTGTGGTGCTGGGCAACCAGGTGTACCACTCCAGTTGTTCGACGTGCCACGGCAGCAACGGTGAGGGCGGCGTCGGACCGGCCCTGCACGGCGGGGTGGCGGCGATCACCTTCCCGAAGGTGGCCGACCACATCGACTGGGTGAAGAACGGCTCGACCGGCCTGGCCAAGAACGCCCCCTACGGCGACCCCAACCGTGAAGGCGGCCAGCGGGTGGCGTCGAAGAACGACATGCCTGGTTTCGCCTCCTCCCTTTCCCCGACCCAGATCGCCGACGTCGTCGCCTACGAACGAACGAAACTGTGACCGCGGTAACCGCTGCGTCCGACACGTCCGACACGCAGCGCCGTGAGCCGCACGAGCCCCGCGTCGACGTCCTGATCATCGGCGGCGGGCCCTCCGGGGCGGCATGCGCCTACTGGCTGGCCGAGGCGGGCCACGACGTCCTCTTGGTCGAAAAGAAGCGCTATCCCCGGGAGAAGACCTGCGGCGACGGCCTCACGCCGCGCTCGGTCCGCCAGCTGTACGACATCGGCCTGGCCGAGGAGCTCGTGAAGCACCACCGCTTCGACGGGCTGCGCTCCCACGCCTTTGGCCGGACGCTGGAGTTGCGCTGGCCCCGCCACGCCGACTTCCCCGACCACGGCTACGTGATCACGCGCAAGGACCTGGACCATCTGGTGGCCCAACGAGCGGAGAAGGCCGGCGCCACCATCTGGCAGGCATCCGAAGCCCTCGAGCCCATCGTGGACCGGGGCCTGGTCCGAGGGGCCATGATCCGCCGCAAGGACGGGGTCCACGCCCAAGCCGGCGCCGACCCCGCTGACGCTGTCGACCCTGCCGACGCTGTCCAGCCCGTCCAAGGCGCCGACTCCCCTGTCGAGCCGGTCACGGTCGCCGTTCGGGCCCGCTACGTCATCGTGGCCGACGGCGCCAACTCCCGCTTCGGCCGCAGCCTGGGCACGAGCCGCAACCGCTCCTACCCCCTCGGCATGGCCATCCGCGGCTACTACACCTCGCCCCGCCACGACGAGCCGTGGATCGAGAGCTGGCTGGACATCCGTGACAAGGCGGACAACGTCCTCCCCGGCTACGGCTGGATCTTCCCCGTCGGCGACGGCCGGGTGAATGTCGGCATCGGCCTCCTCTCCACCTTCAACCAGTGGAAGGCGGTCAACACCA
>JAUTXM010000441.1 GCA_030838025.1 Acidimicrobiaceae bacterium | reverse complement strand
GTCACCAACAAGATCCTCGACGACTTCATCTCGACGCTCCACCCCCGGCGCATCACGGTGCGCACCGACTGGCTGGTGCGCGGGGGCATTCACACCGTCGTGGAGGCGACGCATCCGCCCGTGGAGGCGACGCTTCCGCCCGCCCCGCCACCGCCTACGGCCCGCCAACCGGCAGGTCAGTAGGCTGGATCGCCATGGCCAGGCGCTACTGGGTCGAGACGCTCGGCTGCCCGAAGAACGAAGTCGACTCTGAGAAGCTGGTCGGCACCCTGCTGGCCGACGGGTACGCCCCGGCGACCAGCCCCGAGCTGGCCGATCTCGTCGTCGTCAACACCTGCGCCTTTGTCGAGGCGGCCCGGCAGGAGTCGATCGAGACCGTGCTGGCCCTGTCCGATGTGCGCCGCGAGGGCGCCCAGTTGGTGGTGACCGGTTGCCTGGCGGAGCGCTACGGAGCGGAGTTGGCAGCCGCCCTGCCCGAGGCCGATCAGGTCAGCGGGTTCGGCGTACCGGTGACCCTCGGTACGAGGCCGACGACGCCGGGCAGTCCCGCCGTGCCGTCCTTCGACCTGCTCAACCTCCCCCGTCCCCGGTCCGGGTCACCATGGGCCTATGTCAAGGTCGCCGAGGGTTGTGACCGGGCATGCGGTTTCTGCGCCATCCCGTCGTTTCGGGGGAAGCAGCGTTCCCGGTCGATCGACTCCATCCTGGCCGAGGTCGATTCCCTCGAGGTCCAAGAGATCGTGCTGGTTGCCCAGGATCTGGCGTCGTACGGCCGAGACATCGGCCGCCGGGGCGACATCATCCCGCTGGTGCAGGCGGTCAGCCGGCGGGTTCCCCGCACCCGGCTCCTGTATTTGTATCCATCGGAGCTGACCGACGGTCTGATCGAGGTGATGGGCGAGACAGCCTGCCCGTATTTCGACCTGTCCCTCCAACACGCATCGCGCCCCCACTTGCGGCGGATGCGGCGCTGGGGTGACTCCGGGCGCTTCGCCGAGCGTATTGCCACCATCCGGCGCCGCCATCCCGACGCGGCATTCCGGTCCTCATTCATTGTCGGCTATCCCGGTGAAACCGAGAACGATCACGACGAACTACTCGAGTTCCTGGAGACCGCTCAACTGGACTGGGCGGGGTTTTTTCCCTTCTCCTCCGAAGAAGGCACCTATGCCGCCACCTTGCCTGACGCTGATACGGTGCCTCCGGCTCTGATGGCGGAGCGGCTGGTGGAGTGCAGCGAGCTCCAAGACGCCATCACGGCGCACAAGCGGTCCCAGCTCATCGGCGCCACGGTCGAGGTGCTGGTCGATCGGCCTGGGCAGGGTCGCAGCCATCGCGAGGCGCCCGAGATCGACGGTGTGGTGCAGCTGCCCGAGGACGCCAGTCGTGCGCTCGTCGGTCGCTTCGTCGCCGCTCGGGTGACCGCATGCGCGGGTCCCGACCTCGACGCCGAGTTGGTGGCGTGAGCGCCGGGCCCGGCGATGCGGACGTGAGCGCCGGGGCGGCCGGTGGGGTGACCGGCGGAGTGACAGGGGCGACGGCCGGGGCGGGGCCGGTCGTCACGCCCGCCAGCGTGACCGCCGTGGTGGCGAGGGCGCCGGTCGGAGGGGCGATGCAGGTACGGGTGTCGGGGTATGGCCCATCGGCGCTCGCCACGCCCGCCAACGCCTTGACCGTCGTTCGGCTGCTGGCCGCCCCGATCCTGGTCATCATGGTGCTGCACCGCCCCACGTCGTGGTTGACCTGGGCGGTCTGGACAGCGCTGGCGGGAACTGACGGCATTGACGGGTGGCTGGCCCGGCGTCACGGGACCACCCGATCCGGGGCGTTCCTCGACCCGCTGGCCGACAAGTTTCTCGTTCTCGGCGCCATGTTCGCCTTGGTCGCCAGCCACCGCTTCTCCTGGGTCCCCGTCGCCATCATCGCTGCCCGCGAGGTCGCGATCTCGCTCTACCGGGTCGTGGCCGCCCGCCACGGCGTCTCGGTTCCTGCCCGGACACTGGCCAAGTTGAAGACCATGGTTCAGGCAATCGCGATCGGCGCGGTGGTCCTGCCCTTGACCGGGCACCATCCGATCCTGGCCGTGACCGCCCTGTGGGCCGCGATGGTTCTCACAGTCGTGACCGGGGTGCAGTACTTCGCCGAGGCCCGCAAGGGTGCGTCACCGGCCGCCGGGAGTGCCGGGAGTGTGGGCAGCGCCGGAAGCGCCGGTAGTGCGGGTAGCGCCGGTACTGCGGGTAGCGCCGGGAGCGCGAGCAGTGCCGGTTCCGGGGCGCCGCCGGCACCTGCCGCACCGCCGGCACCTGCCGCACCGGCGTAGCGGGCACCGAGTCCAGGCGGTCCGGGGCGGATGCGCTGCGAAATCGTGGCCGTCGGTACCGAGCTGCTCCTGGGGCAGGTGGTGGATACCAACTCGGCATGGATCGGCGAACAGCTGGCGCTGGCCGGGATCGACTCCCACTTTCAGGTCAAGGTGGGCGACAACCAGGCTCGCATCGTCGCCGCCCTCCGCGACGCCCTGGCCCGCAGCGACGCCGTGATCTGTTGCGGGGGCCTGGGGCCCACCCAGGACGACATCACCCGGGAGGCGATCGCGGAGGTGATGGGGGTGGAGTTGCAGCGAGACGACGACGTGGCCCGGGTGATCCAGGACATGTTCAGCGCCCGGGGACGGGTCATGTCGGGCAACAACCTCCGCCAGGCCGACGTCC
This sequence comes from Acidimicrobiaceae bacterium, assembly GCA_030838025.1. Lineage (GTDB taxonomy): Bacteria > Actinomycetota > Acidimicrobiia > Acidimicrobiales > Palsa-688 > JALYXV01. The sequence goes on along the minus strand of JAUTXM010000441.1, from coordinate 586 downwards.
CCGACGGTGCCACCGTCATCCCCCAGACCCGGGGAACGGCGCCCGGATTGCTGTGCCCCGTCAACCGGGGCGACACGGAGGGGATCATCTACGCCGTCCCCGGCGTGCCCGCCGAGATGCGCGAGATGGTCGGACGGGCCGTGATCCCCGACCTGCAACGGCGGTCGGGCACGACCGCCACCATCCTCAGCCGCACCCTTCGCACCTGGGGCCTGGCCGAATCGACCCTCGCCGAGGTCATTGCGCCCCGCGTCGACGCCCTGGAATCGTCGGGCAACCCGACGATCGCGTTCCTCGCCTCGGGGATCGAAGGGCTCAAGGTTCGGATCACGGCGAAGGGGCCGGACCCGGCGGCGGTGCGGGTGATGCTCGACCAGGAAGAGGCCGCCTTGCGGGCGCTGCTCGGCGACGTGGTTTTCGGTGTCGACGACGAGTCGATGGAGGTGGCAGTGGCCGCCCTCCTGCGCCACGCGGGTCTCACCCTGGGCCTGGCCGAGTCGCTCACCGGAGGCCTGGTCGGCGCCCGCATCACCGCCGTTCCCGGTGCCAGCCAGTTCTTCCGGGGCGCCATCGTTTCGTACGACCG
>JAUTXM010000231.1 GCA_030838025.1 Acidimicrobiaceae bacterium | reverse complement strand
CTGTTGCCGACGGTGGCGCGCGAGGTCGGCGGGTCTTGCGAGGTTTTGCTGGACACCGGCATCATGTCGGGCGCCGACATCGTCGCCGCCATTGCACTCGGCGCCCGGTTCACGATGGTCGGGCGCGCCTACCTGTACGGGCTGATGGCCGGCGGCGAGGCCGGTGTCGACCGCGCCATCGAGATCTTGTCGGCGCAGGTCAGCCGCACGATGCGGCTTCTCGGGGTAACGACTCTGGACGAGTTGACGCCCCGCCACGTCACGCAGCTGCACCGTTTCGCGCGCGGCGAGTCATAGCCAGACGTCGAGTCACAGTAGTCACTGTATTCACACTGGTCACAGGCCAACTCGGCGTCCGTGGTCTCGACGCCGAGTCGGAATCGTTAGCCAACTGCGATGTCACATCCCGGCGTTGAGAGCCGAAGCGAACAACATCCGCGTGATTCACTGACGCTCGCAAAGCAACGGCGATTGCTTGACACGACATGAAGAAAGGCGGTCGGTTGCCGTTATGAAGTTCGTCAGAAAGATTCGTGGAACGTGGTTTCGCAGGCTGGCGGTGGGTGCCGTCACGGCGGCGATGCTGCCCACGCTGATCGGCTTCGCCGGGGGTTCGGCTACCGCGGGAGCATTCTCCCGGCCCGGTCTCCCGGTGGAATACCTCGACGTGTTCTCCCCGTCGATGAACCGCAACATCCGGGTGCAGTTCCAGGGCGGCGGCCCGCATGCCGTCTACCTCCTGGACGGTCTGCGCGCGCAGGACGATTACAACGGCTGGGACATCAACACCCCGGCGTTCGAGTGGTACTACCAGTCGGGACTGTCGGTGGTGATGCCCGTTGGCGGGCAGTCGAGTTTCTACACCGACTGGTACCAGCCGTCGCAGGGCAACGGCCAGGACTACACCTACAAGTGGGAGACGTTCCTGACCCAGGAACTGCCGGCCTCTCTTGAGGCCAACCAGGGCGTGTCGCAGAACGGCAATGCCGCCGTCGGCCTCTCGATGGCGGGCGGCACCGCGCTCACCTACTCCATCTACTACCCGCAGAAGTTCATCTACGCGGCATCCCTGTCGGGGTTCCTGAACCCGTCCGAGGGCTGGTGGCCGATGCTGATCGGCCTGGCGATGAACGACGCGGGCGGTTACAACGCCGAGAGCATGTGGGGCCCGTCGAGTGACCCGGCATGGAAGCGCAACGACCCGATGGTCAACGTCGGCCAGCTGGTCGCCAACAACACCAGGGTCTGGATCTACTGCGGCACGGGTACGCCGTCGGATCTGGACTCAGGCACCTCCGGCGGCAATCTGATGTCCGCGCAGTTCCTCGAAGGGTTCACGCTGCGCACCAACCTGGCGTTCCGGGACAGCTACATTGCCGCGGGCGGCACCAACGGTGTGTTCAACTTCCCGGCCACCGGCACGCACAGCTGGGGCTACTGGGGTCAGCAGCTGCAGCAGATGCTGCCTGACATCCAGCGCACACTGGGAGCTCAGGCCGCCGCATAGGAGCTGCCCGACACCAGCGCAAGACCAGGGAGCCTGTCGTTACCCCCCCGAACGGCAGGCTCCCTTTCTCGTGCGCCGAATTCGGGGGGTCAGCCCTGCACTGTCGGGCGGATGGTGATGTCGCCGATCTCGACGTCGTGGGGCTGTTCGACGGCGAACACGACGGCTCTGGCCACCGCTTCCGGCGAGATGCCGAATTCGTCCATGTTGCGCCTGGCCTCGGCGCGGACCGCGGGATCGTCGATGGAGCCGGCAAGTTCGGTGCGGACGAAGCCCGGCGAGATCGCCGTCGTGCGAATGACACCGTCCGTCGACTCCTGCCGCAGTCCTTCCAACAGAGTGCGCACGGCGTTCTTCGTGGCGGCATAGACCGCCTGATTGGGCACGATCTTGAGCCCGGACGTCGACACCGTCGTCACGAAGTGGCCGCGGCCCTGGCGACGGAACACCGGCAGTGCCGCGGCGATGCCGTACAGCACGCCGCGCAGGTTGACGTCGATCATCGCCGACCAGCCGTCGACGTCCCCGTCCTCGACGGGCCCGATCTTGCTGATGCCCGCGTTGCTCACCAGCACGTCGAGCCGGCCGAACTCGTCGACGGCACGCCCGATGAGTCCGTCGAGGTCCGCGCGGCGGCTGACGTCGGTGGTTCTGGTGACTACCGCGGCGCCACTCGCGCGCAGCTCTTCGGCGATCTGGTCCAGTCGGTCGGTGCGGCGGGCGCCCAGCACTAGCGAGGCACCACGTGCGGCGAGCAGACGTGCCGTCGCCTCCCCGATGCCGCTGCTTGCGCCGGTGACGGCGATGACCGTGCCGGGGGTGATGCCTGGTTCGGTGTCTTGGGTCATACGGACTACGACGGGGGTTTGCGGGTCCGTATTCCTCCTCCAACATTCCTGCTCGAACTCGGCCAACACGCCGCCCCGATCCATCCGCCCCGTCCTGCCGGGTGTCCTACTCGACATCGCACCGCCACTGACCGCCTACTACGGACTGCGCGCGCTTGGTCAGTCGGAGTACGTCGCGCTGCTGTCGGCGACCGTATTGTCCGGCCTGAAGGTGACCTACGACGCGATCAAGGCCCGCCGGCTCGATCCGTTCGCCGGCTACTTACTGCTGACCTTCGGACTGA
>JAUTXM010000406.1 GCA_030838025.1 Acidimicrobiaceae bacterium | reverse complement strand
CTTCCTGCAACGAGTCGGCCGTTCCGGGCACCACCGGGGCGGCCTGCCCAAGGGTCGCCTATTCCCCATGACCCGCGACGAGTTGGTCGAATGCTGCGCCCTCGTGGCCGGGGTCCGGGCCGGGCGGCTCGACGCCATCTCGCCCCCGGTGGCGCCGCTCGACATCTTGGCCCAGCAGATCGTGGCCGAGACCGCCGCCGGCCGCTGGCGGGAGGACGACCTCTATCAACTGGTTCGGCGGGCGGCGCCGTACGCCGACTTGTCCCGGGAGGAGTTCGACGAGGTGGTCGAGCTGGTCTCCGACGGCATCGTCACGGGCCGGGGCCGGCGGGCGGCATACGTGCACCGCGACCGGATCAACGGCGAGCTCTCGGGCCGGCGAGGCGCCCGGCTGGCCGCCCTGACCTCGGGGGGAGCCATCCCCGAGACGGGGGACTACCGGGTCCTGGCCGATCCCGACGACACCTTCGTCGGCACTGTCATCGAGGACTGGGCCATCGAGTCCATGGCGGGCGACGTGTTCCTGCTCGGGTCGACGTCATGGCGCATCCGCCGGGTCGAGCCGGGCATCGTCCGGGTGGTGGACGCCGGCGGCGCCCCGCCGTCGGTCCCATTCTGGCTGGGCGAGGCCCCGGCCCGCACCCGGGAGCTGTCCGAGGAGGTGTCGGACCTACGGGCGGGCGTCGACCGCCTGCTAGGAGGTGGGGAAAAGGGCGACCCTTCACACGACACGCCGGTCGATGCCGCGGTCGCCTGGGTGGGCGAGCGCTGCGGGGTGACCGAGGTAGTGGCGGCAATGGTGGTCCAGTACCTGGCGGCCAGCCAAGTGGCCTTGGGCGGGTTGCCCACCCTCGACCACGTCTACATCGAGCGCTTCTTCGACGATTCCGGGGGAATGCAGCTCATCGTGCACGCTCCCTTCGGTGGCCGCATCAACCGGGCGTTGGGGTTGGCGTTGCGCAAGCGGTTCTGCGTGTCGTTCGACTTCGAGCTGCAGGCGGCGGCCAACGACGACGCCGTGCTGCTCTCCCTTGGGCCCCAACACAGCTTCCCCCTGGACTCCGTCGCTCGGTTCGTGTCGTCGGCGACCGCCGCCCAGGTGCTGCGCCAGGCGGCCCTGCTGTCGCCGATGTTCGCCATCCGCTGGCGGTGGAACCTCAACCGGTCGCTGGCGGTGCTGCGCTTCCGCGGTGGCCGCAAGAATCCGCCGCCCATCCAGCGAATGGAGGCCGACGATCTGATGGTGGCGGTCTTCCCCGCCTTGGCGGGCTGCCAGGAGAACGCCACCGGCCCCATCGAGATACCCGACCACCCGCTCGTTCGCCAGACAATGCATGACTGCCTGACCGAGGCCATGGACGTCGAAGGACTGGTCGAGGTGGTCAAGGGTCTCGAGAGCGGCGCCATCGCCGTGACCTGCCGGGACAGCACCGAGCCGTCACCGCTGTCGCACGAAATCCTCAACGGCCGGCCCTACACGTTCTTGGACGATGCTCCGTTGGAGGAGCGCCGCAGCCGGGCCGTCACCCTCCGCCGGGGACTCCCCGTCGATGCCCGGGACCTGGCAACCCTCGACCCCGACGCCATCGCCCGGGTGCGGGGCGAAGCGGCACCGGAGGTCCGTGACACCGACGAGTTGCACGACCTGCTGCTGTCGCTCGTCGTCTCCCGGCCCATCCCGGCGCTTTCCGCCTGGTTCGAGGAGCTCGTCACTCGGCATCGGGCCGCGACGGCGGTGACACCGTCGGGCGACGCCTTGTGGTGCCCGGCCGAGCAGCGCGCCCAGGTCGCCCGGCTGTTTCCTGGAGTTCGCTTCGAACCCGCGGTGCAGTTCGGTCTGGATGCCGACGATGCGGGCGCGGGCGCAGATGCCGATGCCGATGCGATCGCCGCTACGGTGCTCCGAGGCCATCTCGACATCATGGGTCCGGTGACGGTGGCCCAACTGGCGGCCGCGACCGCGCTCGAAGCGTCCACCGTGGCCATCGGCCTGGCCCGTCTCGAGCACGAGGGGTTCGCCCTGAGCGGCGACTTCGAGCCGGGCCTGGGCGAACCGGGCGCCCAGTGGTGCTCCCGGCGCCTCCTGGCCCGCATCCACGGCTATACCCAGAAGCGACTGCGCCGAGAGATCGAGCCGGTGACGGCCCAGGACCTGATGCGGTTCTTGCTGCGGTGGCACCACGTGGCCCCGGGCACCCAGCGCCAGGGCCGTTCCGGCCTGGTGTCGGTGATCGAGCAGCTGCAGGGATGCGAGTTGCCCGCCGGCACCTGGGAGTCCCAGGTGCTGCCCGCCCGCATCGAGCACTACCGGCCCGCCTGGTTGGACGACCTCTGCCACAGCGGGCAGGTGGCGTGGGGCCGGATTAGAGTCCGAGACGGCGCCGGCGAAGGGGATTCAGCGGGCGGCGCCGGTGTCGGCGCGGGACCCGACGGATCCCCAGTGGCACATTCGGCCAGCATCACCTCCCGGGCCACGCCGATCACGCTGCTCCTGCGGGCCGATCTGGCCTGGTTGATGCAGTCGGCCCGGGGCGATGCCGTCCCGGCGGAGCCCACCGCGGGCGCCAGCCACGACATCATCGAGGCGCTCCGGGAGTTCGGC
>JAUTXM010000226.1 GCA_030838025.1 Acidimicrobiaceae bacterium | reverse complement strand
GGTGTCGACCCGGAGTGCACGTTGATTCCCTCTTCGGGGGGCGCCAGGTCGGGTGCGTCGGGGGGGTGGGTCGAACTCGGTTCGTACGCGGGTGTGATGGGTCTGGGGCTGGGTGGGATCGGTGGGTCCAGGCTTGACGCGAAAGCGTCCGACCCGAGGCCTGCTCCGGCTCCGGCTGGCACTCCCGCCGCCGGGCCAGACGCCTCCCAACCTGAGTCGTGGGCGCCGAACGACTCCTTGGCGAAGTGCTTGGGCCCTTCAGGCGATGCGCCGACCGTGACGGGCTGGGCCTCGGTCGGGGGCAGCACCAGCTCATCGGACCAGCCGCGTTCGCCCCCTGAAGCGGCGTCGATCGACTCGTGCGCCAGGTCGGGACCAGCGACTGACTGGGCGTCGGACTGGGCTGCGGGGGCTGCCTGGGCGTCGGACTGGGCAACTGCCTTGTCGACTGCCTGGGCGTCGGACTCCGACGGTGGCAGGAGGCGGACCACCCGGGGGGGCGATGGCGCCCGGACCGGTTCCGCCTGCTTGGCCCGGTTGGTCAAGCGGCCCCCGAAGCGGCGCTCAGGTGGCTTCACCGCAGGTCTCGGAACGGCAGAGGCGGGATCGACGGAGTCGGGCAGCGGAAAGCGATGCGGCGATCTCGGCCCGCTTGGCGGAGCCGGGACGTCGCCGAAACGGGGAGCGTCCTCCGGCTGGCGGCCGGCCGCTTGACCGGCCTCCAACGCCGCCTGGGCTTCCTCGGCGCGGATGATGCGGACACCTTCCGCCTGCGGGCGGGGAGAGAGCGTTTCGTCTCGCTCGTGGCTCTCGTCCACTACGCCTCCTCTCGGTCGGGTGCGGGCTCAAAGGGCGCTGTTGAACGATGCAGGTCGCAGCTGAAGCCCGCGTCATGGGCAAAATACCAGGCCAAGGCCTTAGCGTCGATCCGTGGCGGCCCGAGTTGGTACGCCTTGGGGCGCCAAATCACACCGAGAGAAGCTCTTTCTCCTTGTTCTCCAGCATGCGGTCGATCTCGGCGACGTACTCGTGCGTCAGTTTTTCCAGATCCTTCTCGGCCCGATCCAGTTCGTCGGAGGAGATGTCGCCGTCCTTTTCCAGCGATTCGAGATCCTTGCGGGCCGAGCGGCGAAGATTGCGCACCGCCACCCGTCCGTCCTCGGCCTTGTGATGGACGACCTTCACGAGCTCCTTGCGGCGCTGCTCGGTCAGCATCGGGAACACCAAGCGGATGACCGTGCCGTCGTTGCTCGGATTGATACCGAGGTCAGACTGCTGGATGGCCTTCTCGATGGTCTTCAGGCTGGACTTGTCGTACGGCGTGATCACCATCAGACGGGCCTCGGGCACCTGGATACCGGCTAGCTGCTGCAGGGGCACTTCAGAGCCGTAATAGTCAACCCGCAGCTTCTCCACGAGTACCGGGGCAGCACGGCCCGTTCGCACGCCTCCAAAGTCGGTTTGGGTGTGACCGACCGCTTTGGCCATTTTCTCCCGGCAGTCGTCGAGGACAGCTTCGACGAAGGATTCGTCCATCAGCGGATCAGCGTACCGATCCTCTCGCCCTGAAGTGCGCGACGCAGGTTTCCGGGCTCCATGATGCCAAAGACCAGAATGGGCAAGGAGTTCTCTTTACAGAGCGTGATGGCGGTGAGGTCCATGACGCGGAGGCCCTTGGACATGATCTCGTCGAAGGTGACCTCGTCGAGTTTGGTGGCGGTCGGATCGATGTTGGGATCGGCGGTGTACACCCCGTCGACGCCCCCGTGGGTGCCCTTCAGCAGCACGTCGGCTTCGATCTCGACACAGCGCAGCGCAGCCGGCGTGTCGGTCGTGAAGAACGGGTTGCCCATCCCCGCGGCAAACACCACGACGCGTCCCTTTTCCAGGTGGCGCATGGCCCGACGGCGGATGTAGGGCTCCGCGATCTGCGACATCTGGATCGCTGTCTGCACCCTGGTCGGCTGCCCGGCTCGCTCCAAGGCGTCCTGCAACGCCAACGCGTTGATGACGGTGGCCAGCATGCCCATGTAGTCGGCCGTCGCCCGGTCCATGCCGGCCGCGGAGCCGGTGGCGCCGCGCCAAATGTTGCCGCCGCCCACGACGACGGCCACCTCGGTGCCGAGTTCGGTCCGTACTTCAGTGATCTCTCGGGCAATGCGGTCGACGACCGCGCCGTCAATGGTTTCATCGACGGACGCGCTGGCGAAGGCCTCACCCGAGAGCTTGAGAACGATCCTTTTCCAAGGCGGCGACGGCTGACCCATCGCGGCGTCCCCTACTCGCCGATCAGGACCTGAGCGAAACGGACCACAGTCGCCGATCCAAGGATTTGCGACACGGTTTTCTTCTCGTCCTTGGCGTAGGGCTGCTCCAGGAGCACGCCGCCCGGGACCCGCTTGAACCACCCCTGCAGCTTCCCGTCGACGATCTTGGGGATGGCCTGTTCGGGTTTGCCCTCGTTACGAGTCTGGGCCTCGAGGGTCACCCGTTCGGCCGCGACCTCGTCGGCCGGGACCTCGTTGCGCGAGAGATAGCTGGGCTTCCCGAAGGCGATGTGAACCGCCAGATCATGGGCCAGTTCGGCATCGCCATTGGCCACCTCGACGAGGACACCATTGACGCCGCGGCCTGACTGCTGGTGGAGGTAGGTCTCGAGCACGTTGCCGTCGCCTGCGACGAAGCGGACCACCCGACCGAGCTGGATGTTCTCCTTGAGGGAGACCTGGAGGTCCTCGATCGCGTCCTTGCGACTGTCGACCGCGCTCTCGCCCTCCTCAGCGACCGCTGCCGCCAGCCGGGTAGCCAGTTGGATGAACGGCGGGGACTTGGCGACGAAGTCGGTTTCCGACCTGAGTTGCACGAGGGCGGCGACCCCGGTCGCGGGGACGAAGGCGGCGGCAATTGCGCCCTGGGTAGCGTCGCGGTCAGACCGCTGATCGGCCTTGACCAGGCCCTTTTCACGCAGCAACCGTGCCGCAGCGTCCTGGTCGCCGTTCGTTTCAATCAATGCCTTCTTGGCGTCGAGAATGCCGGCGCCGGTCGCATCGCGCAAGGTCTTGACTTCCTTGGCGGAAATCTCTGCCATCAGTGGTGTTCCTACTCCTGTGTAGTCGTGGTGTCAGTAGAGGTGGACGATTCGGTTGGCGCTGGCGCGGGAGCCGCTGCGGGTGTCGACGGCGTCGAAGCCTCGGGCGCCGGTGCGATCGACGCCGCAACGGGCGCCGCGTCGGTCGGGGGGGTCGTCTCATTATCTGCGGCTACCGCGGGCTCGACAGTTGCAGGCTCA
>JAUTXM010000219.1 GCA_030838025.1 Acidimicrobiaceae bacterium | reverse complement strand
GGACCAGGTGAACTGCGCGGCGCGCTCGAGGCCCCTGTGCCGCCAGTGCTCGGCGGCGTCTGTGCTGTCCAGCAGGGTGCGGACGGCCTTGACCATGGCGTCCACGTCGCCGTCGTCGACCAGCACGCCGCCGCCGGTCACGACCTCGGAGATGGCGCTGTTGGCGAAGGCGACCACCGGCGCACCACACGCCATGGCCTCGACCGCCGGCAATCCGAAGCCCTCGTAGCGGCTGGTCACCACCACGACGTCGGCCTGCCGGTACAGCGCCGGTAGGTCGGCGACGAAACCCAGGAGCTCGATGCGTTCGGGCCGTCCGGCGCCGTTCAGCAGCCGATCGAGTTCGTGGCGGGCGAAGTCGTGGACCTGCCCCACGACCTTGAGGGTATGGGGGTAGCCGGCATCGGCGAGGGCGCTCACCACCGCGAACGCCTCGGCGAAGCCCTTGCGGCGACTGTAGGCGGCCACCATCAACAAGTAGGGCCGCTGATCTGGGGTGTCCGACCCCGGGCTCGGCGCACGGGTGGTGAACATCGGGTCGACGCCGAGGTGGACCACGTGGACGCGTGCGGGGTCCAAGCCGAGCAGCCGGATGCCCTCGTCGGCGGCGTGGCGGGAGATGGCGATCACGGCATCGGCGTTTCGGTAGCGGGGACCGAAGCGCTGCCAGCGCTTGCGGAGGTGCACCAGGTCCGGCTCGTCGACCGCCAAGGGAATCAGATCGAGCAGTGTCTGCACCGAGGGGCTCTGGATCCCCCACGGGGCATGGAAGCCCGGAGTGTGGAAGACCTCACCGTTGCGCCGCCAACGCCGGGCGTCGATGGGCACTCTGACGGCGTGCTCGATTACCTCGCCCCGGGCCCGGGTCTTGATCCGCCGATGGATGGTCCGCCGGCCGATACGAGTGTCGAGGGTCACCTCCGGGGTGACCAGCGCGTTGATCGTGAGGCCGTGACTGGGGTCAGCCGCCAGAGCCGCCAGCAGGTTGCGTACGTAGGTGCCGATCCCGCTGGTGGCGGCCACCGAAGAGAGGGCGCTGGCGTCGATGAGGACCGAAGGCTGGCTGGCGGGTCGAGTCATGGGGCGGAGAGCGATCGTAGGTGAGCGCAACCGGTCGGTCGACGCTGGGCGGGAGGGCGATATTCCGAGCGCGTAGGTTGCGCTCCATGCCCTACGCCGCGTCGGTGGTCGTCGCCACCTACGAACGACGCGACCGCGTCGTGCGACTGCTGCGGGCACTGGCAGGCCAGATCGGCGTCGACGCCTTCGAGGTCGTGGTCGTCGACGACGGGTCCTCCGACGGCACCGTCGATGCCATCGGGCGGGAGGCGCCGTCGCTGCCGTTTCCGATTCGTGTGCTGCGGCTGGACCCCAACCGGGGGCCGGCGCTGGCCCGGAATCGGGGGTGGCGGGTGGCGAGCGGCCCGATCGTGGCCTTCACCGACGACGACTGCATCCCGGCGCCGGGCTGGCTGGCGGCATTGGTGGCCGGGCTCGACCGCGCAGACGTGGTCTCTGGTCGCACCACATCGCCGCCTGGGGCGTACGAACAACGAGGGCCCTGGTCGTACTGGATGGAAGACGACGGCCGCAGCGGCTACTTCTCCACGTGCAACGTGGCGTACCGAAGGACAGTCCTCGACGCTGTCGGCGGATTCGACGAGGCGGGCTTCAGCTACCGGCGCCCCGGCGCCCGGGCCAGGCGCTGCATCAATGGCGAGGACACCGACCTGGCCTGGCGGGCGATCGAAGCCGGCTACCGCACGGCCGTCGCCGACGAGGCGTTGGTGGAGCACGAGGTATTTCCTTCCGACTACCGCGCCCATCTGCACAGCATCCCGCGCCTCGCAGGGCTGGTCCTGCTGATCAAGAAGCATCCCCAGCTGCGGCAGCACTTCGGGAAGGGCCTGGTGTACCGCACCGAGGATGTCGCCGCCGGCGCCTTCTTCGCCGGCGGGGCCGCGCTCGGGGTACGCCGCCTGCGCCCGGCCGGCGCGGTGCTGTCGCTGATCGGCCTTGGGTGGTATCTCCGGATCATCCGCGAGCGCCCCAAGCCCGAAGGTGTCGGGCCGAAGGTCCAATCGATCGCCCTCGGGCTGGTGGCGGACGGCTACGCCGGACTCGTGATGCTCCGGGCGTCAGCTCGCTACCGCACCCTATTGCTCTAGAGCCTCATTGCTCTAGAGCCTCGGTCTTGGCGGACCGGCGCCCCGCCCCGTTCGCCGCTTTGCCATTCTTCGACACCGGCCTGGCCGATTGCAACGACGCTTCGCGGGCCGGGTAGGGAGTCCCGTAGCCATAGGCGTCGCCGTAGTTGCCATCTCGTTGCCGCATCTTGTTGAGCACCACCCCGAGGACGCGTGTCTGGTTGCGGATCAGCAGATCCTTGGTCTTACTGATGTCGGTGACCGTTGTCCGGCGAGCTTCCACGACCAGGATGACACCGGTGACCATGCGGCCGATGACCAGCATGTCGGCGACGGGCAGGACCGGGGGCGCATCGATGAGGATGAGATCGGCTTGCTTGCCCAACTCGTCGAGCATCATGGCGGTACGGCTCGTGCCCAGCAGCTCGGTGGGGTTGCGAACGGGGGGACCGGTACCGATGAAGTACACCCCCTGCGCCGACTGGGCGTCGTGGTCGGGAAGCTGCAGGTACTGGAGACAGTCTTCGAGGCTCCGCCGGCCGCTCAGCAGGTCACACACCCCGTAGCGGTTGTGAGCGCCGACCAAGCGGTGGGCGTCGGGGTGACGTAGATCGAGGTCGACGAGCACCACGCGCTGGCCCGCCCGAGCGAAGGACACGGCCAAGTTGGCACAGGTCACGGTCTTGCCTTCGCCGGCGTTGGCGCTGGTGATGATGACCCGGGGTCGCTTGAAGTCGGCCAGGCTCACCAGCATGTTGGACCGCACAACGCGGTAGGCCTCCTCAAAGCGCGCCGCGTCCTCGAAACCCGATTCTCCCCCGCGACGATGGAGGCGGGAACGCCGCCTGACGCCATCCGATGATGGCCGAGGGCGGGTCACGGCGCCATCGGTAGTGGTCCCGCCGACCCGGGTCGGCCGAGTGGAATCGTCCCGAGGACCGGGAAGTCGCTGTGGTTTTGCAGGTCCTCGGCGCTCTTGATGCTGATGTCGAGGTAGTCGACGACGAAGACGACCCCGACCGAGACGATGAGGCCGAACAGTGCACCGAGGGCCAGGTCACGCTTCAACGGGGTAGGCAGCGCCGTACCCGGCAGGCCGGCCTGCTGAAATACCGAAACCGACGGTGTGCTCGACGTCCCGGCTCCGGTCGAGGCACTCAGGTTCTGTACCTGGGCGATGAAGCTGGCGACCACCCCGTTGGCCAGGGATTGGGCCACCGCGGGATCACTGTCGGCGACGGACACCGCGATCAGATTGGTGTTGGGTAGAACGACCGACGTGGTCTCCCCGATGACCTGCCCGGGTGTGCGGGGGGCGTGGGAGGCCGCGATGGCGCCCTGGGCGACCGGTGTGCTCTTCACCATGGCGGCGTAGGTGGCGATGATCCGGTCCAGCTGGATGATGTCTGTGCCTGACTGGTTGCTGGCCTGGCGCGAACCGACGTAGATCGAGGTCTGCGCCCGGTAGATCGGGATGTGGTTGGTGACCAGGTACCCGCCCGCAATCCCGGCCAGGACCGTGACGACCACGAGCACGAGCCGTTGGCGGAGCAGCAATAGGTAGCGTCGAAGTTCCATGTGTGCGTCAATTCCTATCGGCCGCCGGGGCGTCTAGTTCGTCGATGTTACCGGCGGAGTAATCCAATTCCGGTCCACCCGAGCCGCTGTCGACGTGCAGCGCCAGCCCCACGGCTGACCAGAGGATCCACGCCACAGCGAAGCTCAAGAAGACATGGTGGTACATCCCCGCAACGAATATGGCGAGGAAGGCGAGACGGATCCCCCCCGCGAAGGGGTCCGGTCGACGGGCGGCGCGCCCGAGACCCCGCCAAATCAGGAACACCATCAACAGCCACGGCAACATGGCCTGGAATCCCAGTTCGTTTCCGACCTGGAGGACGGCGTTGTCGACGGTGAACCCGCCTTGGCGGTTGGCCGCGAGGACAAATCGATCGCCGACTCCCGCCACGTTGCCGATGCCGAGTCCCAGGGGGTTTCGCGTCATTTGCTTCAGGCCGCCGGCGATCTCGCTGATGTGACCCTGGTTGGACTTGGCGCCCCCTTCGGCGTTGACAAACCGGGTTCCCCCGAGCGAGGGCACGATGATGGCGGTGGCGACGAGGATGGCGGCCAGCAGTCGCAACCGGGCCGCGACCGGGCGGTTCGGCGTGGGCAACATGGCGACCACCGCGATGATGACCGCAGCCAGGGCATCGGCGCGCACCCGGGAGGCGAACAGTACCGCCAGGATGCCGGCGCCCAGGACGTAGCTCCCCCGAGAACGGTAGTCCCGGGCGATGCGCTCGACGGCGATCGCCAGCGGGATCAGGAGGAAGTCCGCCATGTCGAAGGGGCTGATAAAGACCGAGGCCACGCGCAGCAGGCTCAGGTTGGTCAGGTAGCCCAGGTTGCGGCCGACCGTCGCCGGGTCGATGCCGAGCACGTTGAGCTGGTACTGCACCTGGCGCCCGCTCATCAAGATCAGGTTGGACCACGACTGTGGGCGAATCCATTGGTAGAAGCCCAGAATCACCGTGAGTCCGGTCAAGGCGATCAGGACCTGGATGAACCTCCGTCTGGCGGTGGCGGGGATCGGCGCGTGGCGGACCGCGAAGAACAGCAACACATAGCCGCAGTCGGCTCGCCACGCCAGGAGACGAACGCTCCATCGATTGGTGACCGGGAACAACGTGAACAAATGCGGGAAGATCAGGTAGAACGTGACGACCGCGACGTAGAGCAGCAACACCTTGTCGATGGCATCGAGTTGGGACTCTTTCCCCAGCCGGGTGCGCCCGACATGGAGGGCATGCAAGGCGGACAGGAGGATGCCAGCCGCCAGCACGTCCTTGATCCCGCCGGCCGGTCGCAGGATCTGGGCGGGCACATGGAGCCGGAGCAGGAATCCGAATCCGATGGCCTGAAGCGGCAGGAAGCACACCAGGACGATGAGCGCGTTGCCGGGCCGCTTGATGGCCCACGCCAGCACACCGGCGGCGACCACTCCCGCGATGACGTGCACGATCCGCCCGTAGGGCCAGTGCATCATGGCGTAGAGCACCGCGAGGGGCAGCAGCCAGATCCACCGCTGCGATCGCAGGCGCGACGCCACCCAGTGGATGACTTCGTCGACCGCGTCGGCGGCCATGAATGGCAGCACCCTCACAGCCGCGTACTGTAGCCAGCACGACATTCCGGTCGTCCCGGCGGCGTCGGCCGGGCCGCCTGCGGGTCCCGCCGTCGGCCTGCGTCGAGTGACTCTGCTACAAGAGTCCCTGTGGCCGCCGGGGTGAGAGTCGGGATCGTGTCCTGGAACACTGCGGCCCTGCTCGACCGCTGCCTCGACGCCCTGCCCGCGGCGCTGGCGGACACGACTGCCGAAGTGGTGGTCGTCGACAACGCATCTGGCGACGGCAGCGCCGAAGCGGCGGCGGCGCACGACGGCGTCACGGTCCTGCGCAACGACACCAACATCGGCTACGGACGGGCGATGAACCAGGCGCTCGCGGGTAGCGACGCCCCGGTGCTGGTTGCCTTGAACCCCGACACCGAACCGCCACCGAAGTCGCTGCAACGGCTGGTTGCCCGGCTGCTGGCCGATCCCGGGCTGGGCCTGGTCGCGCCGCAGCTGGTGAACAGCGACGGCAGCCCCCAGTACGCAGGACGGTCTTTTCCCTCGCTCGGCGTGGCCGCCGCCTCCTGCTTCCTGCCGGTGCGGTGGCATGGCGGAGCCCTCGGGCGGCGCCTGCTGTTGGAGTATGCGGCGCAGCCGGCCCAGCCTGCGGACGTCGACTGGGCCATCGGTGCGGTACACGTGATCCGGGCATCGGCGCTGCGGGGCCGCACGCCCTATGACGAGCGTTGGTTCATGTACGTCGAGGACATCGAACTGTGCTGGTGGTTGGCCGAGCGAGGCTGGCGGCGGCGGTTGGAAGTGGACATCACCATTCCCCACGTCGGCAACGCCGCCGGCGCCCAGGCGTGGGGCGACGACTACGACCGGCGATGTTTCGACGCCATCTACGACTGGTACCAGCGCGACGTCGGCGCTCGACCAATGCGGGCGGTCGCCGCCCTGAACGCCCTCAACGCGGCCTCCCGGGCGGCGGTCGGCCGGCTGGCGCACCGCCC
>JAUTXM010000295.1 GCA_030838025.1 Acidimicrobiaceae bacterium | reverse complement strand
CATCCTGGTAGACCGCGCCGTGCCCGTTGTAGTCCCAAAAGTAGGCGTGGGGGCCGAGGAAGCGGCCGACGAGATCGAGCACGACGGGATGGTTGACGGCGCGCTGCGCCGCCGGGGAGATCTCGGTGACGGCGTTTACGTAGTGGACGTACGGCGCCCGATCGCCCTCGAACGGGGCGAGTAACATGTCGCCCGCGTGGCGTTGGGCCAGCTGGCCCGCCGCCGCCCGGTGTTGCAGCTCCTCCATCTCCGCCTGGAGCACTTCCAGCTCGGCCTCGGAGAAGAGGCCCGACACGACGGCGTACCCGTTCCGGGCGAAGTCGGCGACAACCGTGTCATGGGCCAAGGTCGTGGTCACGGGCACCTCCGTGGTAGCCAGACGTTTGTGACACGCCGGGCAGGTGGCACTACGACCTTACGCACCTGACGCCCAGGCGATGGTCAGGCGGGAGGTGGCGGGGCCGTCGTCGGCGGGGGCGGCGGGCCGACCAGGGCGTCGTCGATGTTCACCGCCTCGGCGTAGATCAGTCGACCCGGGGCGAGACTTCGCAGCGGAAGGGCCTCGCCGCCGGGGATGATCGTCGTGTAACTGGCCGACACGTACTCGTACTCCTTGACGAGCAACCGGTACCGGCCCGGATCGATGAGGTGCTGGAACGTCACCGAGCCGACCCACTTGGCCAGGTAGTCGCGGTCGACGAAGCGGCCGCCGTCGACCTCGGGGTTCACGGTCGCGACCCCGCCGGGCGCGTCGTGCCACGCCAGGTCGCCCGAGATCCTCGGGTCGCGCTCTTGGACGGTGACGGTGACGACCGTCGGGCGTGACGGGTCGTCGGAGGGTGGTAGCGGTGCGTTGCGGTAGTCGGGCGGGGGGCCGTTGGGCACGGGTCCACTGATCGTCACCCGGATCGTCCTGGGGTGGTAGGGGTCGGCGGTGGCGATGAGGGCGCGATCGGGTGTCAGCTGGGCGAAGTCGGCCAGCACGACGCGCGACAACTTGGCGTCGTCCAGGGCATACGGCTGGTAGCGGGCCAGCGCCAGTCGGATGAAGGGGCTGTAGACGTCGGTGGACGGCTCGACGACGATGTCGGCGTACCACAGGCAGCGCTCGGCGTCGTAGCCGACCGAATGGCCTGCGACCGCTACCCGGCCCGGGGTGCCGTCGGTGCCCACAGGTGTGTGCTCCTGCAGGCTCACCGCCGATTCCGCGGCCTGCCGCAGCGGGAACTGCCAGCTGCTGGGGATGGTGTCGAGGAGCGCGGTTTCCCAGGTGGGATCGAGGCCCCATTGCGTTACGAAGGGCTTCCACCGCTCACGGTCCACCGGGAAGCCCTCGTCGTAGAGAACGACGCCGAGCAGCTCGTCGGCTCCCGAGGAGAACCAGGGCCGGTCCAGGTAGACCCGCAGGCCGCCGCCCAGGCGGACGCTGCGCTTGACGTTGGTGGCGGTCTGGCGTTCCCATCCGAACGTCGGGACGACGTAGCGCACGAGGGGCGCCGCCGGGCGGGCCGACGCCGGCACCTGGACGGTCGCGGGGGCGCCGGCGCGGGTGAAGTCGAGGCCTTCACCGGCCGGGAAGTACTCCCGAAAACGCGACGTGGAGCGCGCCGTGTAGGTCACGGTCCGGTGCTTGGTGTCGCCGAAGTGATGCCGCGGGGCGGCGTCACGCACGATGGAACGACCGTTCAGGTTGGCGCTCAGCACGTCGCCGTCGCGGACGAAGCACATCAGGTCGTGGGCCGGGTTGTAATAGCCCACCGTCCGCACGTCCTGCCCCGCCCCGACCACCAGGTATCCCTCTGAGCGCTGGGCCAAGGGGATCTCGTCGACCGCATCGGCGTGATGCTCGACGGTTGGTAGCGCCTTCGCGGTGTCATCGACCGGCTCGTCCCATGTGGCCAGCAGATCCACCTTGTCGGTGCTGGCGCCGTGCACATGGAGGCCGCCCATCAAGAAGGCGTCCAGCTTGGCGGGCTGGCGCCAGGCGGTGATCGTGTCGAGCGCCACGGCGGCCGTGGGGCCCGCCATGTCGAGTCCCTGCAACACGCTGTCGGAGCCTCCGGGTTGCGGTAGCCGGTGCTGGACGTCGAGCTGGACGAACTCGGGTCGGCCCAACGGCTGCTGTACGGCGTGCACGAGGGTGAGCACGTGGGGGGGCGTCAACATCCAGTGCCCCCCTTCGAGCGCCCGTTGGATCACGTGGGCGATCCGGTCGTCGGGGCTACCCGGCTCCTGCTCGGTGCGCAGCGGCGTAGCTTCCGCCAGTGCCTGGACATACTCGCGAAACCACTGCCAGACGCCCATGAGCTTCAGGTCGTCCTCGGTCATGGCGCTGCTGAGTGGGACCAGCGTGACCCCCGCCTTCGCGAGGTGCACGGTGAGGACCCGGGCCCCGGCATCCCACTCCGGCGCCCCGTCGCCCTCGGCCAGCGCCAGCCGGAACGGCGCGGCCTTCGTCCAGTCGTCCGCGCCGTCGAACGAAACGAGCGTGGCCGAGCCCGGGCGAGGGTCGGGGTCGGTCAGTTCGACATAGGGCACGGGTCCGGCGCCCGCCGTCGGGGCCCGTCCAATGGTGCCGCTGCCCGAACCGGGAAGGTCTCGCAAGGCGGCGGAGCGGGCCAAGGTGTCGGGCAAGTAGGGCACCGACGCCTGGATGTCGGCGACCACCGGGAGGGGGTTCGCCTGCTGGGGAATGGGGACCGTCGGGAACGTCCCCTCGTCCCTGTCGCGGATCAGGTCATACATGGCGGTATCGCCCCGGAGCTTGCCGGTGGCGTCGTCGAGCATGCCCAGATGCTCGGCCAGGTTGATCGGGACGCGGGGCGGCACGATATGACGCCGAGCGGCGCTCAGGTCGGCGGCCACGGCGTCCAGCGCCGGATCGGTGTTGCGGGTCCGGATCACCAGCCGGTCGACCGCCGAGCCCGGCCCGCTGATGGCGGCGGCGTCGGTGGGGATGATCGTCGGGGCGACGACGGGTTCATAGCGGAGGTAGGCGAATCCGTCGGTACCCCGCGGCGCCCCGAGCCCGTTGGCGAGCAGGTCGGCGATGGGGTCGTCGTGGTTGAGGCTGTTACCCGCCAGATCGACCGCGCGCGCCCGGAGCCGGTACCGCCGGCCGAACCGCAGACTCGGCAGTGACCCTGGCCGGACCTGGAAGCTCGTCGTCATCGGGAATGGCGTGACCGGGGGATTGATCGGGTCGTAGTCGGGGTCGGTGGGATCGTCGACGGGCACGGCCTTGACCGGGTCGGGGTCGCGGCTGAGGGACTTGCCGACCGGCGGGACGCTAAGGCTCCACCCGTTCCATCGGGCGATGGCCTCCTGGAGGTACAGGTCGTCGGCCAGCGCCTCGGGCTGGGCGCCAGGAGCGGGCTGGGCCACCGCCAGATGCGAGAACCCCTCCTCGTCCAGGGACTCGAATGTCCTCGTTCCGAGCCCATAGGTGGCATCACGCCGGTGCAGCGAATGCCACTTGGCGGTGTGGGAGTCCCAGATGTCGAGCCGAAAACCCCGGTTGAGATCCTCGGCGCAGAACGGGCGGGGTTGGGGCTGGTCACTTTCCAGGGCGTCGTTGAAGACCTTCGAGTTCTGAAACGCCGCCAGAAGCTCCGCCCAGCGCTGGTCGGCGACCAGGGCCAGGCCGGCCGAGCGCAGTGTCGGAAGGGTTTCGGTCTCGTCGAAGACCTCGGGGTGCCGCGCCGGAGCCAGATTGTCGATCGATTCCGCCACGATGATCGCCTTGTGCATCGCCCCGTCGACGTCGACCTGGGCCAGGCCGAACGCTCTCGGATCCAGGTTGAGCAATCCCTCGATCGCCCCCGGTCCCCCCGAGCGAGGCGCGGTCGTGAAGATCCGGTGGGTGCCCAACTCGAAGTGCAGGTACGCCGTTTGCATCGGCGGCCGCGGGACGGGTGCGAGGGTCCATGACCAGCCAGGCTCCACATCGGTGATGCTCACCGTTGCCGGTGTCGGCCCGGTGCTGGCGGGGAGCACGGACGGTGGCACCTCCACGTCGAACACCAGGCCCAGCGCTCGCAGCAGCTCGGGGTACGACTGGAGCGCCGACACTGCCTTGTGGAAGTCGAGCACCCGGTCGAAGTCGGGAGCGGCCAGCGGGGGCGCCGGAGGCATGTGGTGGTAGAGCGAGAATCGCCGGGCCAAACCACTTCGGAGATCCCGGGCCTCCTGGCTTCCCGGCGCCGGGAGTTGCGTGGCGTCGGGCAAACCATCGGCACCCGTCTTGGTCGCCGTCCCGGAGGGTTGGGCCAACACCGAACCAACGATTCCCCCTGGCGCCGCCCCGTGTTCGAAGCGCCGTTGCTCGTGGGCCAGCTCGTCTCGTAGCTCCCGACCAAGGCGGGTGCTCCAACCAACCTGCAGCCCGTCGAGCAGGGCTCCCAATCGACTTGACTGTCGCTCGCCCCGGTCAGGCAATGGCAGCGCCAGCTCGAGGGCACCGATCTGAAAGATCGACTTGACCAGAGAAAGGGTTTGGCGGGTGGCATAGGAGATCACGACCCGATCGGAGAGATCCTCGAAGACGAAATCCTCGACGTAGGTCTTGTCGTCGAAGATGGCCCGCCACAGGTCCGGTCGGAGGACCGTCGTGTCGATCTCCGACGTGTACGCCTGGCCGCCGCCCCGAATGGTCAGTGACAGTCCCTTGGACTTCAACAACTCGGTCCAGTTGAGCCAGTCGTCGAACGAGGCGAGGGTCGCGGCACCCGTGAGACGCGGTGAAACCAGGACCGACAGCGGGAGCGGATCCGGATCGAGCGTCACCCCGCGAGGCATGACGGTGTACAGGATCGTTTGCGACGCAGCCATTATTCGCCTTCCTCCGAGTCCCCTTGGCGTTTACGCAAATGCATTGGCGTACTCCCGCCAGATCGCGGGGGCGGTGATCAGCTGCGCGAAACGCGGGTCGCTGCCACTGCCGCCGAATTGCTTTTCGACCGAGACGGAGAATGACTTCGAGAAGAATGCGACGTGCACGCTGATCGACACCGTCGCCTGCCCGGCCGCCTTGCCCACACTCAGGTAGCTGAAGCTGAGCTCGAACTCGATGGAAATCGACACGATTCCAAGGACCGACACTTCGCCACCGACTCGAAAGAAGCCGGTGAGGGTGGTCTTGTTGCGCCCGGGATTCGCGGGGTCGTCCTGGATGCAGAAATACACCCCGGCCATGACATGGACACCACCGCTGGCGACCCCAAGATTGATGCTTACCGCCGCCCCGAACTCGAACGCCGCTTCCAGCATCTTGATGCCGGCCGTGTCCAACTGGAGGTGGAAGAAGCCACCGCCGCCAAAGAGCGACACCGTGAGAATGAATGGATGTGCTCGTTCCGCGAAGGCCAGGTCGAGGACGGGACTCCCGCTGAAGAAGGGCAGGGTGAGTCCGGCGCCGAACTTGATGTTCTCCAGGGTGAAGACGCCGAGCGAGGCGGGCGGCAGGCTGATGGCGAAGCCGACATGCACCCCGGTCGGGAGGATGTCGAGGCTGGGTCCGTCGCCCAGGGCACCTGCTGGGATGAGATCCTTCAGGTCCTGGACGAACGACAGGTCGCCGGTGAACTCGAAGGGGTTGACATCATCGAGCTTGACGTCGACATTCGGCTTGCTGCCGCTGTCGCCCGTGAATCCAAACGACACCACGTTGAGGGCGACCGAGTCGAGCAGCGTGATGGTGAAGTTGGTCAGGGTTCCCTGCAAATGCGATGCGCCCTCGCCGACGGGCGACCCGTCGGGTTTGATCTCCTTGGTCACGTCGGCATGGACGGTCAACTCGGCGTTGCCATGTCCGGCGAGCGAGGGAGTGAAGCTGACGACGAAGGCCGAGAGCGGCACCAGGTCCGGTTTCCAGTCGAAATCAACTTTGACGAGCTTGCCCCCGGCCGCGGTGTCGGTCGTGTGGACGACCACCTTGGGAGCGTTCTTGCCCGCAGTACCGGAGGGCAGGATGTCGGTCAGCTTCAGGCTGCCGAACAGCTTGGGAACGAGGTCGCCCGAGAGGCCGCCGAAGAAGTCGCTCGGATGAAAGGCGTCGGTGGCAGCATTGGCCAGCGACCCCGCGGTCGGGCCGTGCTGGCGAGTCAGCGACGACAGGTTCATGTTCGGGGTCGCCACCCCCCCGCCCTGCTTGGGCGTGAAGGACATGGGCAGGGGATCGGCAATCAGGGTGCCGGCCGAGTCCTTCACGATCTCGGCGAACACGCCCGCGTGGATATCGAGCCCGTGATTGAGGTAGCCGTCGTACAAACGGATGGTCGTGGGCGCGTTCGTTCCGAGGAGCTGCTCCACGGCGTGGAGGCGAACCTGGGCCTTGAACAGGAACGGCAGGAAGCCCCCGAAACCTTCGACCTCGGCGGCGTTGGTCTGGGTGTCGAAGTACAGCCCGTCGGTGGGGATGGTTGTGTTGTCGGTGCTCGGGTTCGCCGGGTCACGAGGGGCGAAGGTCATCTTGCGACCGCCGACGACGCACGCCCGGCGCTCGCCCGACGTCCGGTAGGCCGACTGGACCGCCCCGAGGCCGCCTGGGACGTCAGCGAAGCTGTAGAAGATCAACGACGTGGTGAAGTCGGCCTCGTTGCCCGCGAGGTCGGTCGCCACGACGTGGAACTTGAAGTCGTGGGGGGTGTCCTGGTCGACGACGATCCATGACGAGAACTGGGTTCCGCCCAGGATGGACCTCGGCAACGCCAGGTCGGGGGTGACGACCGTCGTGACCCGGATCTTCTTGACCGGCATCTCCAGGCCACCGTGCTGGTACGGGGTTCCCGGGTACACCTTCTCGGGTTGGCGCACCACGATGTACTGGCGTTGGATGAGATAGGCGACCGGCGTCTGCCAGCCATTCTCGAGGGTGACATCGACGAACTTGCGCTCGGTGACCTTGATCAGGGCGGCGCGGTTGCCGAACGGGTAGAGAAAGCCTTCGTAGACGATCTTGACGTAGTGGTCCCGGCCCTGGGCCGCCACGTGCACCCACTCCGACAGGTCAAGCTGATTTTCGTCGACCCAGATGCCGGGCGGAAAGCGGACGGAGCCAACCGCGGCCGAGGCCGCGAGGTCAAGACCCCCACGGACCGCCGCCACCGTCGAGTTCGCCGATCTTCCGGGAGCACCGGGCAGCACGCCGGGCCGCCCTCCGGGAGCGCCGGCTGCGCCTGCCGCCCCGGCGGCGCCGGCTGCGGGCTGGGCGTGTTCCGCCAGCAGGGGCCCGCGGATGTGGCCGAGCGCCGGCGCCGGGATCTCGGCACGTTCCGCCACCGTGATGTCGGAAAGCAAGGAGAATCCC
>JAUTXM010000279.1 GCA_030838025.1 Acidimicrobiaceae bacterium | reverse complement strand
CCATCGTGCCCGTCGGCATCGGCGGGAGCGCGGGCGCCATGCCGAAGGGATCGAAGTTGCTTCGGCCCGTCAAGATCCGCATCGTGATTGGGCCGCCGATCCAGCCCCCGCCTCGCCAAGGCGTGGGCTCGAAAGGCGGCCGGCGTCAGGTCCACGACCTGACCGCCCAACTTGGGGCAGAGCTCCAACGCCTGTTCGACCAGGCTGAGGGCCGGTCCACGACGACCGACGTCGCCTGATCCGGCCCCGGTCGCCCGGTTTTCCTGGAGAGATCCCCCTTGCAGTGTGGGTTTGTCGAGGGAAAACCCCCGGGGGCCGCCCCGGCCGGTCCCGCCGGGTTCCGGTCGCCCGGTTTTCCTGGAGAGATCCCCCTCGCAGTGTGGGTCTGTCGAGGGAAAACCCCCGGGGCGGGCCCCGAGCGACGATCCGCCGGCAGAGAAAATCAGACCTGCACGGCCTCCTGCAGGCGTTCGCCCGCCCGCGCCGCCCGCGCCGCATCGGGGCCCACCGGCTCCGACGGGTCGCGACAGGACTGAAGAAACCTCGGCAGGACGGCCCCCACCTTCCGGGCCAGTTCGTCGCCTCGATGGGCGAGGAACCGGGCCGTAGTCCCCGGTCCCGCCAGCGGCATCGTTCCGGGACTGTCCTCTGGCAGCCGGCGGCCCAGGAGATGCAATGCCGCCACATGGCGGTGCCCCCCCACCACCGCAGGTCCGTCCCACCCGGGGGGACCGGCATTGCCGGGTTCGGTCCCCAAACGAAGCCCTTCGCGCAGCAGCGGCCGGCCTTCGAGTTCGACGTCGAGTCGCTGTTCGACGGGGCCGGCGGACTCACCGGTCCGGCCCAGCGTGAGGGTGTCGAGCCATACCGCGCGGGCGCCGCGCTCCAGCCTGACCCGGGCCCGGCCGTGATGGCGGCACCCGGCGCAGGCAATGAGGGGCTCGGGCAGCCACACCAACTGGGCCCCGGCACCGACGTGGCACTCGACGTCGAGAGCGGTCGTTTCTCCGTCCCGGCAGGGATGGGCGATCGTCGCCGCGGTCGTCCGCACTTCAAGTCTCGAACCCGGCGCCAGGTCGATCCATATCCGCAGCCGGTCACCCGTGAGAAGCCCGGCCGCCGACCCCACCAACATCAGCACCGGCCCGACCGGCCCCGGCAGGACCTTGGCCGCGATCGGAGGCGTGGTGACCAGCCTGACCACGCGGGTGCCCTCGACACGAACTTCGAGTCCCCCGTTCATCCGCCGGGCGAAGCCGCGACGTGCATTGCCGAGAGGTGCGTTTCGATGAACGCCGCCACCTCCGCCTGGCCTCCGGTGCCGGCGAGCGAGGTGAACACGGTCGGACGCGACCCCCGCGCCCGCGCGGCATCGCGCGCCATGACCCCTAGGTCGGCATGGACGAGCGGTGCCAGGTCGGTCTTGTTGATCACCAGCAGGTCGGACCGGGTGATCCCCGGGCCGCCCTTGCGGGGAACCTTGTCACCCCCCGCCACGTCGATCACGAACAGCTGGACATCGGCGAGGGCGGGGCTGAACGTGGCTGTGAGGTTGTCGCCCCCCGACTCGATCAAGACGAGCTCGAGGTCGGGGACCCGCCGGATCAGCTCCTCAACTGCGTCCAGGTTGGCTGACACGTCATCGCGGATGGCGGTATGGGGGCAGCAGCCCGTCTCAACCGCCACGATCCGCTCGGGCGGCAGCACGCCCATGCGGAGCAGCGCTTCGGCGTCTTCGCGGGTGTAGATGTCGTTCGTCACCACCGCCGTCTGATAGCGCCCCGCCAGGGCCCGGCAGAGGGCTGCCACCAATGCCGTTTTGCCTGATCCGACCGGCCCACCGATCCCCACACGCAGCACTCGCCGCGGCTCACGAGGCAAACAGACGCACCTCCCAACGGGCATGCGCTTCGGCCCGCAGCTCGACCAGTGGCGCCGACCACGCCGGCCCGTCACAAAGCGGTCCCCTCGCGGCCGCGCCGCCCTCGGCGGCCACCTCGGCGGCCAACGCCGTCAAGCCGATCGCCACTGCCATGGCGTCGGCGGCGTCGATGGGAAGGAGCCGCACCGCGGCCGACACGGCCCCGGCGAGCACGTGGTGCACCGCCAGTTGCGCCGCGTCGTCGGGACCGAGGCCCGCGGCCCGGGCGACGACCCCGACGACGACCGGGTGGTGCTGGCCTGGTCCGCCGGCCACCACCGGGAAGCTGCGCGCCGCCGCCCGGCGCAATCCCCGCCCGAGCCGCCGAGAGGCCACGCGCAGCGCCGGCGACGGGCAGCGGGCGTCCGCCTCAGCGTCCAGCTCGGCCTCGTCGCCCCCCGAGCACGAGGAGGCGGCCAGCCAGGCGTCGATCGCCCCGGTCGCCGCCAGTCGCCCGGCAACGAATGCCTGAAGGGTGGGAAAAAGGCGAGCGGGGTCGATCGATCCGTCGGCGACTGCCGCTTCCAGCCCGCCCGAGTGGGCATGGCCCCCTCCGGGGAACCGGCCGTCAGCGAGCAGGAGCGCATGGGGTGCCAGCACGGTCAAAACAGGCTGTACCGCTGGGCCAGCGGCAGCACGGCTACGGGGTCGGGTTCGACCAGTTCGCCGTCGATTCTGACCGCGAAGGTCGCGGGGTCGACTTCGATGGTCGGCGTGGCGGTGTTTTCCGGAAGATCGGCCTTCCCCCGTGCCCTCGTGTTGGCCACGGCGAGCAGCGGTCGGGTGATCCGCAACCGATCGGCCAGGTCGTCCTCGAGGGCAGCCGGGGCGACGAATGCGACCGACACCGCGCCGGCGATGGTGTCGGCGAACATGGGCCGGGCCCGCACCGGCTGCGGGGTCGGAATGGAGGCGTTGGCGTCGCCCATTTGCGCCCATGCAGCCAGCCCACCCTTCACGACCACATCCGGGCGGATACCGAACCACGACGGGCTCCACAGGACCAGGTCGGCCATTTTCCCCACCTCTATCGAGCCCACCTCGCCTTCGAGGCCGTGGGCGACGGCTGGACAAATTGTGATCTTGGCGATGTAGCGCCGGGCCCGCAGGTTGTCGGCGCCCGCCACCGGCTCGCCCGGCAGGGGACCCATGCGGCCCTTCATGACGTGTGCCGTCTGCCAGGTGCGCACCGACACCTCGCCGACGCGCCCCATCGCCTGGGCGTCGGAGCCGATGATGGAAATTGCGCCCAAGTCGTGCAGGTAGTCCTCGGCCGCGATGGTCGAGGGGCGGATGCGGCTCTCGGCGAAGGCCAGGTCCTCGGCCACTCGCGGGTTCAGGTGGTGGCAGACCATCAGCATGTCGAGGTGCTCGTCGATGGTGTTGACCGTGTGCGGCCGGGTGGGATTGGTCGACGAGGGCAGCACGTTGGGCGCCGACGCGACCGTGATGATGTCGGGGGCGTGGCCGCCTCCCGCCCCCTCGGTGTGGTAGGCGTGGATCGAGCGCCCGGCGATGGCCGCCAGCGTGTCGGCGACGAACCCCGCCTCGTTGAGGGTGTCGGTGTGAATGGCGACCTGCACGCCCAGGAGGTCGGCGGCGCGGAGGCAGGCGTCGATGGCGGCCGGCGTCGAACCCCAATCCTCGTGCAGCTTGAAGCCCGCGGCGCCACCACGGCCCTGGGCCAACAGGGCGTCTTCGGAGAGCGTGTTGCCCTTTCCGAGCAGGGCCACGTTGACCGGCCAACGATCGAGCGCCTCGAGCATGCGTGCCAGGTTCCAGGGACCGGGGGTGACCGTCGTGGCGCGCGTCCCCTCGGGGGGCCCCGTCCCGCCGCCGACGATCGTGGTCGTTCCGGCCGCCAGCGCGACCTCGATGACCTGGGGACAGATCAGGTGGACATGGCAGTCCACAATGCCCGCCGTGAGGATCCGCCCTTCTCCGGAGAGCACCTCGGTGTCGGGGCCGATCACCAAGTCGGGGTCGACGCCGTCCATGATGTCGGGGTTTCCGGCCTTGCCAATGGCCGTGATGCGCCCCGCCCGGACGCCTACGTCGGCCTTTATCACCCCCCAGTGATCGAGGATGAGGGCACCGGTGATCACCAGGTCGATCGTGCTGAAGAGGGCTTGGCCCATCGATTCCCTGATCACCTTGCCGCCACCGAAGACCGCCTCGTCTCCCGGGCCGGTGCCAACCGGGGCGCAGTGGTCCTCGGTCGGGCTGATCCAGAGGTCGGTGTCGCCCAGACGGACCCGGTCACCAACGGTCGGCCCGTACAGGTCGACATAGCGGCGGCGGTCGATCCTCACGACTCGATCCTTACGACTCGATCCTCACGGCAGGATCCTCACGGCACGGCCGGCTTGATCTGCAGGCCCGGTACCACGCCTCGCCCGGCGAGGTTGACGAGGGTGACCTCCCGGCTCACGCCGGGTTCGAAACGCACCCCGGTGCCCGCCGGGACGTCGAGGCGGAAGCCTCGCGCCTGCTCCCGGTCGAAGGCCAGCGCCCGGTTGACCTCCGCGAAATGGAAATGCGATCCCACCTGGACCGGACGGTCGCCGGTGTTCTCGACCAGCAACACCCGGCGAGTCCGGCCCGGGTTCAGCTCGATCTCGCCCGGCGCCGCCACCACCTCGCCGGGGATCATGGGATCGGCTGGTGGAGGGTCACCAGCTTGGTTCCGTCGGGAAACGTCGCTTCCACCTGGACTTCGTGCAACATCTCAGGGACGCCTTCCATGACATCGATACGTGTGAGTACCTCCCGTCCGGCCGCCATCAGATCCGCGACGCTGCGGCCATCGCGCGCCCCTTCCAGCACGAACGACGAGAGCAGGGCGGTCGCCTCGGGCGCGTTGAGTACGACTCCGCGCGCCCGGCGGTCCCGGGCGACGATCGCCGCCATCGATACCAGTAACCGGTCGACATCACTCGGGCTCAGTCGCACTGTTGCATAACCTGGCCGCAAGTTAGAAGGTCCGTGTTACGAGAACCTGAACTGTGATATTAAGGAAATGTTTCGGCTCTCTGTCGAGTATTCGCCTCTTCAGATTCACGTCATCATCGGTTCACGCGGCAGATACACGTGGCACTCGATCAGGAAACACCAGATTCATAGGGTCCCGATTTGTCAATTTCTCGAAGGGTGGACGAATGCGGGGACGAAGGTTCAGGATTTTGCTTGCGCCGACACTGGGGGTCTGCCTATTGGCGGCTGCCTGCGGCAGTAAGTCCAGTTCAACCGGGACGACCGGGTCCACCACCGGCGGCGGCGCCCTGCCGGGGGTCTCAGGCAACACCATCAAGGTCGGCGACCTTCACTCGCTGAGCGGCACCATGGCGATCAGCGAAGTGACGGTAAAGAATGCCGAGCTCCTGGCGATCGATCAGGTCAACGCCGCCGGTGGTGTCTTGGGCAAGCAGGTCGTGCCTGTGGTGGAGGACGGCCAGTCCGACTGGCCCACCTTCGCGGAGAAGTCGCAGAAGCTCATTTCCGTCGACAAGGTGGCGGTGGTGTTCGGCGGGTGGACCTCCGCCAGCCGGAAAGCCATGCTGCCGGTCTACGAGAGCAACAAGGCGCTGCTTTTCTATCCCGTTCAGTATGAGGGCCTGGAGGCGTCACCGTACATCTATTACATGGGTGCAACCACGAACCAGCAGATCGTGCCCGCCCTCGATTACCTGAAGGCCCAAGGCAAGACGAAGCTGTTCCTGGTGGGCAGCGACTACGTCTTCCCCAAGACGGCCAACAAGGAGATCAAGGCTTACGCCAAGGCAAACGGCATCGACATTGTCGGTGAGGAATACACGCCGCTCGGGGCGACGGAATACGGCACCATCATCAACAAGATCACGGCGGCCAAGCCCACGGCGGTGTTCAACACCTTGAACGGCGATAGCAACGTGGCCTTCTTCAAGCAATTGCGCAGCGCCCAAGTCACACCTCAGCAGCTGCCGGTGCTCTCGGTGAGTGTGGCCGAGCAGGAAGTGGCCGGTATTGGCGCCGATGTCGTGGCGGGTGATCTGGTGTCGTGGAACTACTACCAGACGACCAACACTCCGGAGAGTGTTGCGTTCGTCAAGGCCTACCAAGCCAAGTACGGCGCCGACAAGGTGGTCGACGACCCGATGGAAGCCGCGTTCACCGGTGTCCATCTGTGGGCCCTCGCAGTGGCCAAAGCGGGGACGACCAACGTGGAAGCGGTAAAGGCCGCCATGGCAGGCTTGACCTACCAAGCCCCCGAGGGGTTGGTGACGGTGGACGGCGACAACCACCACATCACCAAGACGGCCCGGATCGGCCTCATCAGCGCCACCGGCCAGATCAATGAGGTCGCGAACTCGGGCGGTCCCATCAAGCCCGATCCCTTCCTCAAGTCCTACCCCTGGGCCGCGGGTCTTTCCTAGCCATGCACGTCGCCCTGGCGCAGCTGGTCACCGGCTTGAGCATCAGCGCGGTCCTCCTGCTCATCGCGCTGGGCCTGACGTTCACCTTTGGCCAGATGCGGGTCATCAACATGGCCCATGGCGAGTTCATCATGGCCGGTGCCTATACCGCCTACATGTTGCAGGGGCCGCTCGGTCACCAGTCCCTCCTCGTCGCCCTTCCGGTCGCCTTCGTGGTTGCCGGGGCGATCGGGCTGGTGCTCGAGCGGCTTCTGATCCGCCGCCTGTACGGGCGCCCCCTCGACACGCTCCTGGTGACGTGGGGGGTCAGCCTGATCCTCCAGCAGGTGGCCCGGGACCTCTTCGGCGCCCCCAACGTCGAAGTCCGGGCGCCGACCTGGCTCGATGGTGGCGTCGACGTGGGTGGCATCACGATCGGGGCCAACCGGCTGTTCATCATGGCGATCGTGGTGGTATCGGTCACGGCGATCTGGTTCTATCTCACCCGGTCGCCTCAAGGCCGGCGTACCCGGGCGGTCGTGGAAAACCGTCAACTGGCAGCATGCAGCGGGATCTCGACGACGACGGTCGACCAGCGCACGTTCTTCATCGGATCGGGCTTGGCGGGCGTGGCCGGCGTCGGCATCACGCTGCTCGGATCGGTTGGGCCGACCCTCGGTTCCAACTACCTCATCGACGCCTTCCTCGTGGTGGTCGTGGGCGGGCTCGGCCACTTGCGGGGAGCGGTCCTCGCCGCCATCGGGCTCGGATTGCTGCGGGCCTACGTGGAGTACTGGAGTCACGCCAGCATCGCCCGCGTCGTGGTGTTCCTGGCCATCGTGGCCTTCCTCCAAGCCCGGCCGCAGGGACTATTCGTGCTGAAAACCAGGTCGCTGCAATGAGCCTGCTGCTGCGAGGCCCGCGAGCCGCACCACGGCGGAGTCGCCGGTGGTGGCTCGGGTTCGGGCTGGCCATGATTCTGTTGTTGGTGGTCGCGCCGTTGGCCCTCTCGGCGTTCCGGTTGAGCCTGTTGAGCAAGTACCTGTGCTTCGCCATTGTCGCCCTCGGTATCGATGTCGCTTGGGGTTACGGCGGCATGCTGACGCTGGGCCAGGGGGTGTTCTTCGGCATCGGCGGCTACGCCATGGGCATGTACCTCAAGCTCCACGAAGCCGGCGCGGGGCACTTGCCCGATTTCATGTCGTGGAGCGGCGTGGAAAAACTCCCACTGGTCTGGAAACCGTTCCGCTACGCCTGGGTGGCGCTGCCGGCCGCCATCCTTCTCCCGGTCGCAGTCGCCGTGGGGCTCGGCTATCTGATCTTCCGCCAGCGGGTGCGGGGAGCCTATTTCGCCATCTTGTGCCAGGCGCTCGCCGCCGCCTTCGCCATCTGGCTGGTGGGGGAGCAAGGCCTCACCGGCGGCACCAATGGGCTGACGAACTTCCACGAACTGTTCGGCTTCAAGCTCTCCGATCCGGCCAACCAGCGGTCCCTGTATTTCGTGGTGGCGGGGACGCTGCTCGGGTTGTTCCTGCTGGCCCGGGCCCTCGTCCAGAGCCGGTATGGCCGGCTCCTGGTGGCGGTACGCGACGGCGAGGACCGGGTCAGATTCCTCGGTTACAACCCGCTCGTGGTGAAGACGCTGGCCTTCGCGTTTTCGGCCGCCCTGGCGGGACTGGCCGGTGCCTTGTTCGTGCCCGTCGTCGGCATCATCTCGCCGACACTCGTCGACGTGGTCCCATCGCTCGAGCTGCTGATAGGCGTCGCAGTGGGCGGCCGGGGAACCCTGTACGGGGCGATCATCGGCGCGGTCGCGGTCAACTGGGCCAAGACCGGCCTGAGTGAGCACTTCGCCTCCGGCTGGCTGTACTTCCAGGGGGCGTTGTTCGTCCTGGTGATCGTCTACGCCCCTGGCGGGCTCGTCGGGTTGTGGCGCAAGGGTCGCGATGCCGTCCTGGGGCGCCGGACCAGCCGGACCGACGGGACCGACCGGACCGGCCTGGCCGTGCCGGCCGTGCGGCCGGAAACCGCGCCCGCCCGGAGGGTCGAGCTCACGGGCGCGCCATGACGGCCCTGCTCGAGGTCGAGGATCTCGAGGTGGTCTTCGACGGGTTCCGGGCCATCGACCACCTCAGCTTCCAACTGAACGAAGGGGAGCTCCGGTTCCTGATCGGGCCCAACGGGGCGGGCAAGACAACGCTCATCGACGTGATCACCGGGCTGACCAAGCCGGCCGGGGGGAGCGTGCGTTTCGAGGGCAGCGAGCTGGTGGGTCGCCGCGAACATGAGATCGTCCGGCGGGGCGTGGGCCGGACCTTCCAGACGGCGACGGTGTTCGAGCAGCTCACGGTGCTGGAAAACGTCGACTTGGCGGCCACGTTCCGCATGCCGTACAGCTCGCTCCTGCGCCGGGCCCGGCAACCTGCCGAGGGTGTGATGCACGCCCTGGCCACCGTCGAGCTCGACGGCCTGGCCGAGCGGCCCGCGGCCGTGCTCTCGCACGGTCAGCGGCAATGGCTCGAGCTTGCCATGCTGCTGGTCCAGCAACCACGGCTGCTGCTCCTCGACGAGCCGGTGGCGGGGATGACCAAGCAGGAGCGGTCCCGGACCGGCGCACTCCTCGGACAGATCGCTCAGGAGAGAACTGTGCTGGTGGTCGAACACGACATGGACTTTCTGCGCCGCTTCGCCAGCACGGTGACCGTCATGCACGAAGGCAAGGTCCTGTGCGAAGGTCCGCTGGCCGAGGTCCAGGCCAACCCGATGGTCCAGGAGGTGTATCTCGGACGATCCGAACGTGGGGCGCCGTCGCTGGTGGGCGCGGTCACCGCCGGAACGCCCCAGGCGCGCTCGGAGGGCACCGACGCGGCGGATGCGACCTGATGCTGACCGTGTCGGGAATCGACGTCGCCTATGGGCGGTCACGGGTTCTCTTCGATGTCTCCCTCGAGATCCCCGATCGTGCGCTGGTATGCGTGATGGGCCGCAACGGCGTCGGGAAGACGACTCTGCTGCACGCCTTGATGGGCCTCCTGCCCTGCGGCTCGGGGCGGGTCACCTTCGATGGGAGCGATATCACGGGTTGGCGCCCCGAGCGCCGAGTGAAGGCGGGGATCGGTTACGTACCGCAGGGCCATGAAGTGTTCGGCCAGCTCACGGTGTGGGAGAACCTGCAGGTCGCGTGGGAGGTCAGTACCGCGGCCAAGGCGTCGGCGATCGACGACGCCCTGGACCTGTTCCCGCGGCTTCGGCCCTTGCTCAAGCGCCGGGCCGGTTTCCTGTCGGGCGGACAGCAACAGCAGCTCTCCATTGCCCGGGCGCTGGTCGGCCAACCCCGTCTGCTACTGCTGGACGAGCCGACCGAGGGCATCCAGCCGTCGATCATCCTGGAGATCGAGGCGGCCATCGTGGGTCTGCATCGCGACGGGCTGTCGATCTTGCTGGTCGAGCAATACCTCGACTTCGCCATCCGGCTGGCGGATCAATACGTGATACTCGACGCGGGCGAGGTGGCGAGGGCGGGCCCGGCGTCGGAGCTCGGCGAGCCAGCGGTGCGCCAACTGCTGTCGCTCTGACGCTCTGACGCTCGCCGGGACGGCGGACGCTCGCCGGGACGGCCGACGCTTCGCCGGAGCCGGCCGACGTTTCGCCGGAGCCGGCCGACGCTTCGCCGGAGCCGCCAACCTGGCAACCGACCCGAGTTGCGCGGGCGCTACTGCGTCAGGGCGTCCAGGACGTCGCTGGCCGCGATTTGGCGGTCCTCGGGGAGGGCGTCGGCGCCCGCGCCGTCCGACTCGCCCCGCTCGGGTGCGAGAAGCGACACCGCAGCGGCGGCCGACACCGCCCGGAGCAGCTCCCGGAGTTCAGGGGGGAGCGGGAAATACTCGTCCTCGTCGGTCACGGTGACCTCGGTGGTGCCCCTACGGGGATGCAGCCGCTCGATGACCGAGCGCACCAACTCCTCCGGAGCGGAGGCACCGGCGGTGACGCCGACCACGCCCCGAAGGTCGTCGGGGAGCTCATCGGCACCGTTTACCCGCATAACACGGGGCGACCCGGCGGTGCGAGCGGTGCGTTCCAGCGCCAGCGTGTTCGAGGAGTTGGGAGAACCGATGACGACCACCGAGTCCGCTTTGCCGGCGATCGCCTTCAGGGCCGCCTGCCGGTTCGTGGTCGCGAAGCACAGGTCGCTGCGGCCGGGCATCCACAGGTCAGGGAAGCGTTCCTCGGCCGACGCCAGGACCGAGCGCCACTCGTCGAGCGACAGGGTGGTCTGGGCGAGGAACGCGACCGGTGTCCCCGGATCAGGGAGCGCCCGCACATCCTCCTCGGTCTCGACCAGGTGGACCGCGTCGGGCGCCACGGCGACGGTGCCCACC
>JAUTXM010000277.1 GCA_030838025.1 Acidimicrobiaceae bacterium | reverse complement strand
GGTGCCCGAGCATGGGCCGGGTAAAGGCCTCGGTCGCTTCGGGGTACGGATTGGATGGGCCGGGGCCCATCAGGATGCGCTCGGGATGGGGCACTAGGACCGCATGCTACCGACGGCTCGCCTGGTGGTCTTCCCCCAACAGCGACATGACCAGGCCGTCCAGAATGTCCTGTTCGGAGACCAGGCACTCACGGAAGCCGAAGTGGCGCATGATGGCCACCAGCACCACGCAGCCGCCGACGATGACGTCGGCCCGGGCCGCCTCCAAGCCGGGATTGAACACCCGGTCCGCCCGCTTCTCCATGGCCAGGGTGCGGAACACGTCCTCGACGGCGTCCTTGGTCAGCACGAAGTGATGGATTCGCTCCGGGTCGTATTCCGCCAGGCCGATCTCGACCGCGGCGACGGTGCTGACGGTCCCGGCCAGCCCCACCAGGCGTTGGGCGTCGTCCACTTCGGGGATCTCGCGGCGGACGTCGTCGAGGTACTCGTTGACGACGTCCAATGCCTGAGCCAGCTCCTCGGCCCTCGGCGGGTCCGCGTGGAGGAACCGCTCGGTCAGGCGCACGCAGCCCACGTCGATGGAGGCGACCCCCATCTGGGTAAGTGCGTCGCCCTCAGGCGCCGGGCCGACCGCGAACTCGGTCGAACCGCCGCCGATATCGACGACGAGAAACGGGCCATCCGACGGGTCGAGGGACGCGGTGGCGCCCGCGAACGACAGCCGGGCCTCCTCGTCGCCCCCGAGCAGTTCCGGGCGGGTGCCGACGACCGCTTCGGCGGCGGCGAAGAAGTCGTCCCGGTTGGCCGCGTCCCGAGCGGCCGAGGTAGCGGTCATCCGGCAGCGGGCCACGCCCGCCGCGTCCATGGCCTGGCGGTACTCCCGCAGCACCGCCAGCGTTCGCTCGATCGCCTCGGGCGCCAGCGCCTTGGCCTGGTCGACGCCCTGGCCCAACCGGGTGATCCGCATGCGCCGATCGCGCGTCTCGCCCTGGGGGCCCGCGATCAACAGGCGCGTCGAGTTGGTGCCGCAGTCGATGGCCGCCACGGGCGCCCCGGCCATCAGCGAACCGACACGCCCCGCGGTGGCGCTTCTGACCGGGCCTCGGCCTGGACCCATCGGCCCACCGGGTCGTCGCCCCCCGCCAGCCACCAGGCGTAATGGGCGTGCAGGCACTTGACGCCCCCCCGCCGCCGGGTTCCACCGACGCCGCCCGCGGGCCGCGGCCCGGTCCAATCCTGCGGTAGCGCGGCGTCTCGCTCGACCGCATACCGGGTGTGGGCGGCGACGAGTTCCTCCGGGTCGACCACCGCCTCGGCGGCGCGAACCCCGCCCGCCGACTCCAGCCGGTCGACCAGCAGGCGTTCGGCCGCCCCGACCAACCAGTAGCGGGTCGGCATCGGTGTGCCATCGAAGAGCAGCGGAGCGTTGCGGATCACGACCGGAACGCCCTGCGGGTTCCGCACCACCACATCGAACTGGCCGCGGGGCGGGTGGCCGAGGAGGAGGGTGACCGTTTCGAGGTCGGCGTCGGGAATGATCGTTGCAACCTACCGGCCGCGAAGGCGCGTCGGAGCCGTGAGCGGGAAGGATCAAGGGCGTGCTCTCCCGACGACGCTTCCTGAAGGCGGCACTGGCGGCCGGCGTGGGCGCCGCCTGGCCGGCCGCGCTGGCCACTGGCTGCACGTCGCCGGGGCGGCGGTCGGGTGGGTCAGGGGATCCTCCTTCTTCTTCTTCTGCGGCTGGTGCTGCTGCGGCTGGTGCTGCTGCTGCTCCTGCGACTCCGTCGAGCGGGCCGGAACGTGAGCCTCCCTTTGACACCGTCGTCGTCGTCATGCTGGAAAACCGATCATTCGACCACCTCCTGGGCTGGCTGCCCGGCGCCGACGGCCGCCAAGGCGGACTGTCCTATCCCGATCGCACCGGCCGCCAACACCCGACCCACGATCTCGGCCGCAACTTCACTGGGTGCGGCAACGCCGACCCGGACCATTCGTGGGCGGGCGGCCAGATACAGCTCGCCGGCGGGCGCAACGATGGTTGGCTGCTGACCCCGTCCACGCGGTCGATCAAAGACACCTATCCCATCGGGTACTACACCGAGGCAGGCCTGCCCGTACTGGCCGCCTTGGCTCAGAACTACACCGCCCTCGACGGCTACTTCTGCTCGCTCATGTCCGAGACGTATCCGAACCGGATCTACCTGAACGCTGCTCGGACCGACCGCGACCACAACCTCGAACCACTGGCGGCGGCATCAGAGCCGACCAAGCTGGCCACCCTTCCGACCATCTGGGACCGGTTGGCAGCGGCGGGGATCAGCCACCGCTCCTACTTCAGTGACGTCCCGTTCATCGGCCTGTGGGGCCTCAAGTACTTGCGAATCGCGGCACCGTTCTCCC
This sequence comes from Acidimicrobiaceae bacterium, assembly GCA_030838025.1. Taxonomy (GTDB): domain Bacteria; phylum Actinomycetota; class Acidimicrobiia; order Acidimicrobiales; family Palsa-688; genus JALYXV01. The sequence goes on along the minus strand of JAUTXM010000277.1, from coordinate 9,839 downwards.
GCTTCCTGGCCGACGCGGCTGGGGGCAGCTTGCCCAACGTCTCCTTTATCGACCCCACCTTCAACAATGACCACGGCCTCGAATCCGACCAGCACCCCTTTGCCGACGTCCGGCTGGGCGACAACTTCCTCGCCGACGTCTTTCACGCCGTTCGCGCCGGCCCGCAGTGGCCGCGCACCGTCCTCGTGATCACCTACGACGAGTGGGGTGGCTTCTTCGACCACGTCGCTCCACCGAAGGTGCTCGACGACACCGATCCCGCCACGGTCGACCACCGCTGCGGCGTCGACGGCTGTGGTGGACCCCCGGACTACCGGCAGCTCGGGTTTCGGGTGCCGTGCATCGTGGCGTCGCCCTTCGCGCCATCGGGGGTGGCGCACGGCGGCCCCTACGAGCACACCTCGATCCTGCGAATGATCGAATGGCGATGGAATTTGAAGCCCCTGACCGTTCGCGACGCCAACGCCAAGAACCTTGCCGACGTCCTCGACTTCGGGAAGATCAACTCGATCGCCCAGTCGGCAATCCCACGACCCGCGACGTTCGTCCCGACCCGCTGCTAGCCCTCCCCGTGGCTCTCTTGGACCGAATCTCGGCGTTGCTCGAGGAACCGGCGTTCGGCGGCATTCTCGACCAGGCCGAGCGCCGCCTGGTAGGCCGAGGTCGCCTCCGCGTGGCGGCCGAGGCGACGCAGCAGGTCCGCTCGCGTGGCGTGAAACAGGTGGTACCCCGCGAGGTCGAGCGAGTCGACCACGGCCAGGGCCAGCACCGCGCCGTGCACCTCGGCCACGGCAACGGCGCGGTTCAACGCCACGATCGGCGTCGGCATGACCGCCAGCAGCTGGTCGTAGAGCTGGTGGATCTGCGACCAGTCGGTCGCGGACGCTGACGGTGCGTCGGTGTGTACGGCGTTGATCGCCGCTTGGAGCTGGTACGGCCCCGGTTGGTTGCGGCGGATGCACGCCGCCACCAGGCCATGGCCCTCGGCGATCAGGGCCTGGTCCCAGCGCGACCGGTCCTGGTCGGGAAGCAGGACGAGCGACCCGTCGGGCGCCACCCGAGCGGCGCGCCGGGCCTCGATCAACAGCAAGAGCGCCAGGAGGCCGTGCGCCTCGGGCTCATCGGGCATCAGCTGCGCCAGGAGGCGAGCCAGACGGACGGCTTCGGCACTGAGGTCGCCCCGCTGCACCTCGTCGCCCGCCGTGGCCAGGTACCCCTCGTTGAAAACCAGATAGACCACGGCCAGCACCGGCCGAAGCCGGTCCGGAAGTTCGGCGTCGCCGGGAACGCGGTACGGAATGCCGGCAGCACGAATCTTGCGCTTGGCTCGGAGCAGGCGCTGCGCCATCGTCGTCTCGGGGACGAGGAACGCCCGGGCGATCTCGCTCGTGTCGAGGCCACCGAGCAGGCGCAGCGTCAAAGCCACCTGGGCGTTGGTCGCCAGCGACGGATGGCAGCAGGTGAAGATCAGGCGGAGGCGATCGTCGGGCACGGGTCCCGCCTCCTTGGGCTCGTCGCGATGATGAACCAGGGCCGCTTGGCGGTGGCGGTCGTCGCGGGATGCCTCGCGGCGGAAGCGGTCAAGGGCGTGATTCCGCGCTGTCGTGACGATCCAGCCTCCGGGGTTGGGTGGCATGCCGGTGGCCGGCCAGCGCTGGACGGCCACCGCGAAGGCGTGCTGGACCGCCTCCTCGGCGAGGTCGATATCACCGAAGAGACGGACCAGCGTGGCCACCGCCCGGCCGAACTCGACGCGGAAGACGTGCTCGACACCCTCGGCCCCTGAGGCGTCTGTGCGGGACACCGTGGCCGCAACCCTCGCCGCTAGCTCTCGGGCTCGTCCTGGAAGGGCCGGACCTCGACCGGCGCGCGGCACGCCGTCGTCGCCTGGGACGCCAGTGCAAGCGCCTCGTCCAAATCCGCGGCCTTGATGACCCAAAAGCCGCCCAGTTGTTCCTTGGTCTCGGCGAAGGGTCCGTCGGTCGTCAGGATCTCGCCGTCCTTGGCCCGTACCACGGTGGCGGTGTCGGCGGGGTGAAGCCCGCCTGCGAACACCCATGCGCCCTTGGTCCGAAGCTCGGTATTGAAAGCATCGACCGCCTTGTAGATGCTGTCCATTTCCTCCGCCGACGGGGCGTCACCCTCGACGTTGTACACCGACATCAGGTACTGCTTCATGGGAACTCCTTCCACATGGGGCCGGTACCGTACCGGGCCCTTCACCCATGTCCACGAACGGCGACGAGCGAATACGACACTTCGACGAAAGTTCTTTCCGGTTCTTTCGCCGGACGCCTCTACGGTTCGATGACGATCCAGCCTCGGCGGTCCAGTTCCGCGGCCAGCTCGTGGGAGGGCATGCGGCGGATCGCCTGCTGGTCCGCCGACAACCTGGGTCCTGGTTCGGCCTCGGCCGGAGTCGTCGCGGCGAGCGAAGCCTCCTGCAGCTGTTCGATGAAGGCCGCCGCCTCGTCGCGGGTGAACTTGCCCGCGGCCTGGCGCTGGTTGAATCCCATCGGGCCGCGGGCGTCGCGAAAGTCGCTGTGGCCCGCGTCTCGGAGGAGGGCTAACAACTCCTGCACCTGCCTGTTCGACGCGGGAGGGCCCGACTGCTGTCCGAACGCCATGGACGCAGTCTCGCCGAGTTGACCTCTGCGATCACGGCGGCTGCGGTCACGGCGGCTGCGGTCACGGCGGCTGCGATCTGGCTCGAATCGGGATCTATCGGATGTGACGACGAGGTGATCGGGGTCGACCCGGGGGCAACCTTGGAATCCGCCGTGCGGGACCGCCTCCTGGCCGGCCACCGCAGCACCTGAGCCAGTCTGGTAGGGGTTTGGGGCTCTGGTGGGGCTTTGTTACCGGTGGGGGGTAGAAAAGCCCCACCAGAGCATCCGTTCCTTACCAATCCTCCGCGCCTCGTAGTATTTGCCTGAACAAGCATCCACTGCAGAAATGGACTCAATGAGCGATGCGTGACTCCGGGACCCTTGCAATCCGCATCACCCTGGGCAGCTACCTGGCCGTGCACGGGGCACAGAAGTTGTTCGGCGCCTTTGACGGGCCGGGCCTCGACAACGCCGCGGCCATGTTCGACCAACTGGGCCTGCAACCGGGCAAACCCTTCGCGACGCTCGCCGCCACCTCCGAGTTGGCGGGCGGCGTGCTGACCGCGACGGGTGTGGCGTGGCCGGCGGGACCCGTGGCGATTGCGGGCGCCATGGCCGTGGCTTCGTCGGTGCATTGGGACAATGGGCCCATGGCCCTGAAGGGGGGCTACGAGCTGCCCTTGACCGACATGGTCGTGGCGTTGGGACTCGCCATCATCGGTCCCGGCCGGTACCGGCTCGGGCCCCACCTGCCTCGCCGGTTGACCCGGCTCATCGTCTTGGGCGCGACCGCCACCAGCGCCTACTGCATCTCCAAGGTGACGGCCGCCAAGAAGACCGCAGCTCCGCAGCCCGCTGCCCCCGCTGCGCCCGCCGAGACCTCAGCGGCCGGTCAGGCTTCGGAGCAGGCACGGCCGTAGCCGGAGTATGGGTGCGGTATCTGGCCTGAGACTGACTCGACGGCAGTTCTTGGCGGTTACCGGGGGGTGAGCTCGCCCGCCGCAATCGCCGCCGCCATCCCCTCGCAGGTCCGGATCACGACCAGCGCCGCCTCCACCGCGTCCTGAGGCGACAGCGGACTCTCGGCTCGACGCTGCCAACGATCGACGGCTCGTGCGAGCGCCGCCTGGATGGCGTCGTCGGGCGCGTCGGGTTCGAGCCCCAGTCGTGACCGGATATCGGTGCCGTCGGCACCGAGCAGCCGTTCGGCCTCCGAGGTTTCCGCGTCGGGCAACGGGACGGCGCCGGCACGGAGGGAATTCATGAGCCGCACCTCGGCCAGTTCGTGGGCGCCCGCCCGGATGCGCTCGATCTCGGTGTCGATGCCCTCACTCCCCGCTATCGGCAGCCGGCGAACCAGTGAGTCGAGGGCCAACAGCGCGGCTCGGCCCTTCAACAGGTCGCGCCGGCCGGCGAACTGCGAGTCCAGCAGTCCTCGCAGCGCATCCAGTCCGCTGTGGCGACGCAGGGCCTCGGCCAGTTGCCGGGCGCTCCGAGCGCCATTGCCGACGAAGTCCACCGAGGCCCGTACCCCGAACAGTCCGAAACGGTTGAGGACCGCGACGCGTGCCGCCGGGGAGATCGAACACGGGCGGAGGGCGAAGCGGTCGACCGAGAGCAGTAGCTCGTCGAGTTCCTCAGGCGGTAGCTGCTGCAGCTGGCCGATCAGCCGGAAGTCGGTCTCGCGCAGGCTGACCGCGGCCTGGGCCAGGAGGCCGGCAACAGGAACGACAGCCTGGCACAGGCGGCGCAGCTTGCGATCGGCCCGGTAGCGCTCGGCGATTCGCTCGGCGGAGTCCATCGCGTCGCGTCGCGCCACCCCGAGCTCGTCGGCGCGGGACAGCACTGCGATGGTGTTGACCGGCGTGGATTGGACGTGCTCCTCGTCGTGGAACGCCTCGAGGAACCGGGCGTCCGCCGAGTGAAAGTGGCGCATCAGGTAGATCACGGCATCGGCCGGGCTCGGGCGGTCGTCCTCCGGATCGAAGAACGCCATGGCGGTGTCCGCGATGGCCGTCGTCGCCGACGCGATCCCGGGGGTGTCGATCAGGGTCATCGTCCTGAGGGCCTTGCTGGGCCACTCGATTTCCAGCCGTTCGATGTCGGCCTCGGGGGCACCGTCGAGGTCGACTTCGAGTGCCCCGTCGTGACGAGCGAAGCGCAGCGGCCGCGGCGGCTTGGACCGCGAGTGGAGCATGGCCCGGTAGGTGATGCCGTCGCGAAACCACCACACCAGCCGGGTGCACTCCCCGGCGTCGGTGGGCGCCAGCTCCTCGCCGACCAGAGCGTTGAGCAGTGTCGACTTCCCCGCCTTGACCTTGCCCGCGATCGCGACACGCAGCGGCTCGTCGAGCCGTTGCACGATGGCCGCCACATCGGCCTGGCCCGGGGTCCCGGCATAGACCCGGTCGGCGCCGGCGAGGAGGGCCCGAACCTGGTCGACGAAGCCGCCGGCGGTCATTCGACCACCCCACTGTCACCCGCACTGTCACCCACACCGGCACCCGCAGTGTCACCCGCACCGGCACCCGGACCCGGACCCGGACCCGGACCCGGACCCACACCGGGACCCGGGTCGGCAGCCGGCCCCGCACCCGCAGTCAGCGCGATGGCAAGTTCGTCGGCCCGGCCGTCGAGCGCGTGGAGCCGGGCCAGCCCGGCGGCCAGCTCGTCGAGGCGAGCCTGGCGCCCGGCGGCGTCGGCGACGAGGGTCCGCTGGGCGGCGGCGAGTGAGTCGCGGGCCGAGCGGTGCAGCGCGTCGGCCCGCTCCTGGTAGGACCGGCGCAACTCCCGGCGGATCCGCCGCAGAGACGCCCGCCACTCGCGGTCGGTCGCCCGGGTGGCGTCGTCGAGGTACCGGGTGACCGCCTCCACGGCCTGCTCGCGCCGGCGTTGCACCTCGCGGCTACGAGCCTGGTGCAACGACTTGCCTCCGATGAACACCCCCACCGCCAGGGCGAAGGGGTTGAACAGGCTGATGCTGGTGAACGTCAGGATGCTCCCGATGGCGGCCAAGCCCTCCAGGCCGCTCCATCCCGCCTCGAGCAGGACACCGCGCCACTGCACCTTGGCCGCGCCACCGGCCCCCGCGCCGGCTGACGCCTCGGCGAGGATCGACGCCGCCGACAGGGCGGGGTCCCTGGAGTGCAGGGTGGGGGCAATGAGGGCCTCGTGATCGGCGAAGTGCTCGGCGATGGTTTCCGCGACCTGCTGTGCCCCTTCGAGCAGCAGCGACGAGATGGCCGCCATCACCGTGCTCACCTGGCGGCCCAGCTCGGCTTCGAACTCGTCCCACTTGGCCGCCGGGTCGGTCTTCATGATCGTGCGCTCCGAATCGCGCTGGACGATCCGCATGCGGTTGGTCACGTCGACGACCACCTCGTCCTCGAGGTCGCTCAGCCCGTCGTCGAGGAGCATCTGCCACTCGGCGCTGTCCGACGCCAGCCGCCGTCCCCGGTCCTCGGCCAGCTCGAGTTCAGCAATGACCGGGGAGGGGTTCCACAAGGCGTCGCGCTCAGCGGTGATCGGCGCCGCGAGCTGCCCGACGACGGCGTGGATCTCCGCGACCGCGTCGGCCGCCACCAGGAGTCGCCCCTCGTGCAGCACCTGATGGAGCCGGTCGACCAGCGGCAAGAGACCTGACTCACCTTCGAGGTCGGTACGGCGGCGGGATCGGCCGTGATACGAAAGCGCGGAGGAGACGGGCATGATGCCCGCGTTCAGGCCAGCGCGCTCCAGCCACCCCTGGTCGAGCTCGCGGATCTTGGTCCAGGCCGGCGCCAGATCGACCTTGGTGAGCACCGGCAGGACGACCGGGCAGACCTGGCGGGCTGCGGAGAGGAACTCCAGCTCTGGCCCGGTGTACTCCTGGGTGGCATCGGACACGAACAGCGCCGCCTGGGCCATGGACAGCGACGCCAGGGTCGCGACGGTCTGCGCTGAGACCAGCCCCCCCACCCCTGGTGTGTCGACCAGCACCAGCCCGTCACGGAGGATGGCGGCCGGTATCCCGACCTCGACGTTGCGCAGCCGCTCGCGGTTGCCCGGGTTGGCCCGCTCAGAGGCGTAGGACGGCAGCGCATCGAGGGGCACCTGTTCGGCCTCGGGGGCCGCTTCGTCGCCATCGGCCTCCCGCCGGACCCACACGACGGGCTCGGGCGCATACCGGACGAGTGTCGGCACCGCGGTCGCCACGTCCTCGTCGACGGGGCAAATGTCAGCACCGACGAGCGCGTTGACCAGCGAACTTTTCCCCGCCTTGTAGTCTCCGGCGACCACGACCGCAACGTCGGGTTCGGCCACCCGGGCCCGGCGCCCCGACAGCTGCCCCGCCAGATCGGGGCGACTCGCGTCGACACATGTCTGCTCGATCTCGGCCATCAGGGACAGGAGATCGGGGAAAACGCCGTCGGTTGTCATTTCACGGTGGTGGAGCGATGGTGGATCCTCCATTGTGTCCGAGGGATTCATTCGAATTGACCCTTCTGGCTAGCCAGCCCTTGTCTCAACCTCGCCACTGGTGAATCATGTAAGCATGCGCTCCAAGACTCCCCTGACGATTGAAGAGACGGGTTTGGGACGGCTCGCTCGAGCCTGCTACCACAAACGCAAGATGGTGCTGGCGATCTGGATCCTGGGCTTGATCGTGATCAACGTTTTGGGCTTCGCGGTCGGTGGTGGGATCTTCCAGGACAAGTTCGGCGGAGGCAACTCGGAGTCCCAGAAGGCCCAGAACCTGCTCAAGGCCCGTTTCCCGGAGCGCGCCGGCGATACCGCCAACGTGGTCTTCCGTATCTCGACGCCGGCGAGCGACCCGGCCAACCAGGCGGCGATCGAACAGATCGACCAGCAAGTGGCCAAGGTGCCTCACGTGGTCACCGTGCTCAGCCCGTTCGCGCCCGGCGGTGAGGGGCAGATCTCGCGGGACAAGGCGATCGCGTACTCCGTCATCCAGTTCGACAAGGTGACCCAGGACCTGCCCAAGAAGGACATGAAGACGCTGGTCGATCTGGCCAAATCGTCGACAAAACCGGGCTTCGAGGTCGAGATGGGCGGCGCACCAATCGCGAAGGCCGAGACCGCCCCCTTCGGGGCAAGTGAGATCGTCGGAATTTGGGCGGCCATCATCATCCTCCTGATCGCCTTCGGCTCAGTGATCGCCATGGGTTTGCCCATCATGACGGCTCTGTTCGGCATCGGCATAGCCGTCGGGGTGATCGAAATATTCAGTCACCTCGTCGTCGTGCCGACCTTCGGCACCGAGTTGGCCGCGATGATCGGCATCGGCGTCGGGATCGACTACGCCTTGTTCATCGTCACCCGGTACCGGTCGGGTCTGCACGATGGGCTCGAACCTGAGGACGCCGTGATCAAGGCGATCGGGACCTCGGGCCGGGCGGTGGTGTTCGCGGGCTGCACCGTGATCATCTCCCTCCTCGGCATGCTCCTGCTCGGCCTGCAGTTCATCTACGGGCTGGCGTTCGGCGCCATCGCCGCCGTACTGCTGGTCATGGCGGGCGCCATGACGCTGTTGCCGGCGGTGCTCGGGTTCTGTGGACGGGCCATCGACAAGCTCCACCTGCCGAAGATGCTCCACAAGGGCATCGGCGACAAGAAGACCTTGGCCTACCGCTGGAGCCGGGGCATCCAGCGCTACAAGGTGATCGCGGCCGTCGTGTCGTTCCTGGTGCTGGTGGTGCTGTCCCTGCCCCTGTTCGGCATGCACCTGGCGTTCACCGACGCCGGCAACGACCCGGCGGCCTTCACGACGCGGAAAGCGTACGACTTGCTGGCCCAGGGTTTCGGGCCGGGTACCAATGGCCCGCTGGTTCTCGCCGTGTCATTGGCCAACAAGGGCGACCAGTCGGCACTTCCCGAGCTGGCGGGTCTGTTGTCCCACGATCCCGACATTCAGTTCGTGGTTCCGCCGACGGTCAACCCCGCCGCTGACACCGCCATCCTCATCGCCATCCCGAAGACCTCGCCTCAGGACCAGGCGACCCAGACCCTGGTGCATCGCATCCGCGACACCATCGTCCCCGAGGCGACGTCGGGCACCAGCGCCAAGGCCCTGGTCGGGGGTGTGACCGCGGCCGCGGTGGACTCGTCGGCCATGATCTCCAAGCGCCTGTTCATCGTCATCGGCGGCGTGGTGATCCTGTCGTTCCTGCTCCTGATGGCCGTGTTCCGCTCGGTCGCGGTGCCGCTCAAGGCCGCCATCATGAACCTGCTGTCGGTCGGTGCCGCGTATGGCGTGATCGTGGCCGTGTTCCAGTGGGGCTGGGGTGGTCAGTTCTTCAACATCGGCAAGACGGGGCCGATCGACCCGTGGATCCCGCTGATGTTGTTCACGATCCTGTTCGGGTTGTCGATGGACTACGAGGTCTTCCTGCTGTCGCGGATACGGGAGGAGTACCTGAAGACGCACGACAACGCCACGTCGGTGGCCGACGGGTTGGCGGAGACGGCTCGGGTGATCACCGCGGCCGCAGCCATCATGGTCTGCGTGTTCGGCAGCTTCGTGCTCGGCGACCTGCGGATCCTGAAGGTGTTCGGTATGGGCCTGGCCACCGCCGTGCTGGTGGACGCCACGCTCGTCCGGATGATCCTCGTGCCGGCCACGATGGAGCTGCTCGGTGACGCCAACTGGTGGTTCCCGAACTGGCTGGACAAGGCGGTCCCGAACATCAGCGTGGAGACGGCACCCGAGCCCGTGCCCGCTCTGGCGGGCGCCGCCCCCGCGAGCAAGTAACGATCTCGTAGCCAACTCGCGAGGACAAGCTTCAGCCGGGGGTGGCGGGACCCCCGGCTGATTTCTGTGCCCGGCGCCGGCGAACGTCGGCGATGCGTCGGCGATGCGGAGGGCGCCCGATGCCGGGCGCCCGGAGGGACCCCCGCCCGGCCGCTGCGGAGTGCCCGATGCCGCGGGGGCGCCCGCTTCGGGCAGGGCGGAGTACAAACTGTCGTCCACACGACACTTTGTACTCCGGCCCCCGCCCCTCCCCTACCGGGTTGGCGGGTTAGCGGACGTCGAACTCGCCTTCGGCTTGCAGGTCGTCTTCGTTGGGCAGGCTCGGGACCCGGGCCGGGCGGAAGCGGAAGAACGCCCAGAAGGCGACCGTTCCGAGGGCGAACAGCACGTACAGGATGAACACTCCGATCTTGGCCGGCGTCGAGGTGTGGCCGACATAGCCGCTGCCCGGCTGGACCAGGACCTCGATGACGACAAAT
>JAUTXM010000273.1 GCA_030838025.1 Acidimicrobiaceae bacterium | reverse complement strand
CGACCTGGATCGATACGAGGCGGCGGCGAGGCGGTTCGCTCGTTGGCAGGCCGAAGGAGTCCTCCGGCAAGACCCGACCCCCAGCCTCTACGGCTACCGCATGGCGTACTCCGATGAGGCCGGCATGGCGCGTCAAACCATCGGCGTCATCGGGGCACTAGGGCTCGAGCCGCCGGGGACGGCAGGGATCTTTCCCCATGAACGGACGACTCCCAAAGCCAAGAGCGACCGTCTCCAACTCTTGGCGGCGACCCGAGTCAACACCTCCCCCATCTGGGGTTTGTCGTTGGCGGCTGGGCTGTCGGACGCGCTGGCGGCCCCAGATTCGTCGGTTCCCGTCGTCGACGCCGATGGCATCGAACACCAGCTGTGGCCCATCACCGATGGGGACGCCAGGGCATGGATCAGCACCGCGGTGTCGGACGCGCCCCTCGTGATCGCGGACGGCCACCACCGCTTCGAAACGGCCCTCACCTATCAGGCACGCCGGAAGGAGGACGACAACGGCGCGGGCTCGCCCCGGTCATACGATTCGGTCATGGCGCTCGTCGTCGAGTTGGCCGAGTCGCAGTTGTCCGTGCAGGCAATTCACCGTTTGATCACCGCCCTCCCTCCTGGTTTCGATCTCGTAGCGGCGCTGGCGGATTCCTTCGTCCTGACCCCAATCGAGTACATGGCGGCCGAGGCCGGCCTCCTCGAACGTATGGTGCAGGCCGACTCCATGGCGCTCATCACCCCCTCGGGCGAGTGGCTTCTGCATCCCAAGCCGGACACGACCTCGAGCGCCAGCCAGGATCTCGATTCGAGCCGCCTCGAGGTCGCACTGGCCGCGTTGCCCAAGCACGAGGTGACCTACCAGCACGGGTTGGACCGAGCGCGCCGCGCCGTCGAACGGGGCGAGGCGCAGGCTGCGGTGCTGCTGCGTCCCGTCACCGTCGAGCAGATCGCCTCGACCGGGCGAGGTGGTGAGCGCATGCCGCCGAAGACCACGTTCTTCTGGCCCAAACCCAGGACCGGTTTCGTGTTTCGCGAGGTCGCAGACTGACCGTCGCGCCCGCCACCCCCGCCACCCCCGACACCGCGGCCCTATACGACTGGGAATGCCGACACGTGCTTCATCGGGCCGACCAGGACGTCGCTTGGTGGCTCGAGGCAGCGGGCGGCGCCACCCGGAGCGACCACGCGGGCGCGGCGGTGCTGGAGCTGGCGTGCGGTACCGGGCGACTCACCCACGCCTTGGCGGGCGCCGGTCTTGCGGTCGTTGGGCTGGACAACGACCAGGTCATGCTGGCCGCCGCCGCCCACCGGCCACGCCGAACGTGGCCCATCTTCGTCGCGGGCGACATGCGCCGATTCGCGCTCCATCATCGCTTCGCCCTTGTGTTCGTGGGCTACAACAGCCTCCAGTTGCTCACCACCCCATCCGAGATGACCGCCTGCCTCCGGTTGGCCCGTGAGCACCTGGTTCCGGGCGGGCGGGTCGGCGTGGAGGTCAGCGATTTTCAGATCGGTGGCGCCGACGGCCCACACAACGAACCCGACGCCCACGACGCACCCGACGCACCCGACAACCAAGACAACGTGGGCAACCCGGAACTCCTAGGCGACGCCGAAGGCATTCGCCTCGCCGGCTCACTCGTCCACGACCTCGGCGCGCGGACCTCTCGCTATCGACGCCATTTCTCGGGCGAGGGCTGGACGGTCGCCGACGAGATCGTGGTTCGATCATTGGACCGCCCCGAGCTGGAAGGTCTCTTCCGGGCTGCCGGTCTGACCGGGGTGAAGTGGTGGGTGGACGGTGCCACCGTCCGGGCCCTGGCCGCACCCTAGGCCCACGCTTGCCGCGGCCTCGCGTGCCGCCCCAGGATCGCAACCACCAGGCGAAGCCGCTCAGCCGGTCGCCTCGACCTTGGCCGCGGCCTCCCGCAGCGCCGCCGTCACCCGCTTGGCGTGTCCAGCCGGCAACACCACCTCGGCCACCACCTCGGTCCGGCTCGCCGTCGCCCCGCCCGCTCGGAAGAAACGCCGCCTGACCCGACCGACCACCACGACCTGGGCGTCGACGTCGTAGCCGGCGGCGCTGGGGGGCGCCCCGAACCACACCACCGGGACGGTCTCGGCCCGCCCTGGCCCATCGACGGTCACCTCGAAGCCGACCAGCCGGTCACCCGAAGGCAGCACCCGCTCCTCGGCCGGCCGCGCCAGGCGGCCCCGCAACACCACCACGTTCACTGCGCACCTCCGTTGTCGCCTTCGTCTCCACTCATGCCGCGGAAGGCCGGATTTGGGAAAAATTGGGCCGAACCGGCGCGCGCGCCGCCCTTCTCGCACGTCCTTACTGCGACAAGGGAGGGGCATGGTGCCTGCAAACCTCAGAAATGACGACGCCGAGGCGCTGATCCTCGATATCCGGGTGGGCCGGAATGCGGCAGTGCAGGAGGTGGGTGATCAGCCCGGCGCATTTCTGATCTTCAGCACGTCGGTGGTGACGACGCCCCGACCAACCGGCCAGTCGGTCTACCCACTTCGCTGCAGCATCGAGCCCGGTGCGCTCGTGACCGCGCCTGGCTCAGCGGAGGTGTCCGGCGAGGTCGCAGGGCTGACCGTCACCGGGACCTTTCATTGGTCGCTCGGAGAAGATGTCGCGCCGCCGGTCTGCTACCGGTTCCGTCGGCGCGGGCGGGAGGTGTCGGCACCGCCCTGGGCCGCCCAACTTCCGCCCTCGCAAGGCCTGCCAAGCGTCGGCCCATCCCGCCTGGCGCGCCAACAAAGCGCACTCGCCCGGCGCGGGCGCGACGCCGAGCATCGGTTGCTCGCCCTCACGGAGCAGGTAATCCGCGGGTATTTCCGAGGGGCCATCGCCAGCACCATGCGCTACCGACCGCAGATGGACATCGACGACGTCGTGCAGCGCGGCCTTCAGGTGGCGTGCCGGCTGCTGCCCATCTATGCCTCCAAGGACCGTCCTCCGTGCTCCTGGCTCAGGATGCTGCGGCTCGACGGTCGACGCGACATGCGCCGGGAAACGTTCCAACTGGATTGGTTGCCCGCCGACGCGTCCGCCGCCTTGACCATCGCGGGGGCGTGCGGTGTGAGCCGTCAGGCCGATCCGTCGGCCACCATGGCCGACCTGGCTGCGGCCGCCGATCGAATGGGGCGGCCCCTCCCGCGCGTGACCGCGAACGTTCTCGATGCCGCCTTGCGGGCCGCGGCGCTGGTCGAACATGAGATCGCGGCAGGGGTGGCCCCCGTTCCCGGACCGGAGTCGCAAGACGGTGACGACAGCCTGACGGTCGCACTGGTCGCCCGGCTCGTCACCGACGACGCGGAACTGATCGCCCTGGCGAGTGCTGGGGATCCCCACGCCCTGAACCGGGTCGGCGACAAGGTGCTCCGCAAGTTGGTCGAACGGGGCGAGAACCACCCCCAGGCCCGACGGCGATGCTGGGAGCACTTCCAACGATCGGGCGAGCTGTTCGCCAGCCCGAGCGGGTTGGAGCGCTTTCGCGGCGTCTGCGACGCCCACATCCTGATGGCGCTCGACGAATCACTCGGGCGAGCAGCCGGGCGTGCTCACGTATGAGGGACGGATGAAGCCGGTCGTGCGCCTGGCGACCATCGCCGTGTGCGGCGCGGTCGTGGGGTTGTTCCTGCTTCCGTTGCTCGTCGGCGGCGTCGTCGCCGGCCAACTGGCCCGGGCGTCCCAGCTGGCTGCCCAATGGGACATACCACCCGAAGTGGTGCCCGCCCTCGAGGACGCCGGCCAACAGTCCGGTCTCCCGTGGTTCCTGCTCGCCGGGGTGGGATCGGTGGCGACGGACTTCGCCCGTCACGGCCCCGATGGACGCGTCCGTGGCGACACCGCCGGTACGACCATCTTCCCGGTCGTCACGCCGCCGATCGACGGCCCTGGCCAAGGCGAGGGGATGTTCCTCGTCAAGCGCGACGCCCAGGGACGGGGTCCCGCCGATCCGCAGGACGTCCGGACAGAAGCGGCATGGCTGGCGGACCAACTGGCCACACTGGCAAAGGGTTCTCCACTCGCCCAGCGCCCGCTGAGCGATCCCGAAGCGAGCCGGTTCTGGCAACAGCTGCTGGCCGCGGCTCCGATGGCCATTGCATCGCCCGCGACCGGCGGCGGGGACCTGACCCCGGTACCGCCGGGCGACAATCCCATCCGCCAGTTCGGCAGCGCCGTCCTGGCCCGAATCTCGGCGCCGAGCACCGCCGCCAACCTCGATGCCTTTGCCGCATGGGCGGCGGGTGAGGGGACCTGTGCTCGGTTCAACCCCCTGGCGACCACCCAGCCCGAACCTGGGGCCACCCCCTTCAACAACCTCTCCGGCGGTGGCCACGTCTGGAACTATCCCTCGTTCGCCATCGGGGTCCAGGCGACGACCACCGCGATCACGAACGGGCTGTACCAGCCAGTAATCACGGCATTCCAGGCCAGCGCGGGCATGGCCGCCGTGGCGGCCGCGGTCGAGCGGTCCCCGTGGGGGACGAGGCACTTCGGTAGCCCCACCTACGCGGGCCGCCAATGCACGGGGTCAGGACCAGCGACGGCGGAGCCGCCGCCACCGACTTTGCCCACCGTCGCCGGCCCCGACGCGGTTCCCGCCACGATCGTGGCCCGGGCCATCCAATACGAGGCGATTTGGGGCCAAACACCATGAGGACCGGCCCGGGTTATCGCGGCACTGCGGCTGCGATGGCCGCCTTCTCCCTCCTTGTTCCCCGACCGGAACCGCAACGAGCGACTGCCTGCCCCGCAACGGTCAACCCCGCCGATCCGCTGGTGGTGGCCGGAGCGGTTGCGGTCTGGCTCTATTGCGGTCCCCCACCCACGGCCGGCGCGGTCCTCTCGTGGCACGGCCGGCGAGTCCTCGCCACCTGGGTCTCGTTCAATGGCCCCGACGCACCTTCGGAAGTCGTGGCACTGGACCTCCTCGACCCACGGGCCGCGCCAGTCGTCGTCTACGCGGTGGTGCTGCGATCAGGCGATCCTGCGTCCCACCAAGTCGTCCTCACGATGTTTCACCGGCCGGGCGGCGGCTGGGCCGTCGACGACCTGACGATCCTGGGCCGCTAACAGCCCGACCCACCCCACCCCAGCAACTCGGCGCCCCGACCCCCATGGTCGTACCATCCCGACCATGGGAGCCAACTTCGACGACATCTACGACCAACTCAAGAAGGCACAGGGCGAAACGAACGACCGGCTCGAAGCGATGCTGAAAGCGCAGCACGAGACGAACCGGCTCCTCGGCCTCCTACTCGAAAAGCGGTAGCGCCTGGGTGCGGCTACGAGCCCGGCACACCCCAACCCAGCGATTCGGCGATTTCCTGGCAGGTCGGGCAGACCGGGAACCGACGAGGATCACGTCCCGGGACCCAGACCTTTCCGCAGAGCGCCCGTACCGCGGTGCCGTTGATGATGCCCTCCACGACACTCGGCCCGGCGGAGACGAACTCGCCGTCGTCCTTGGTGACGCCCTCGAGGACGATGTGCGCCATCCGCTCGTGGTCGCCTTCGAGCAGCGGATCGGTCCGGGCCGGCGAAGTTGTGCTGGTCTCGGTCACATCGCCAGGGTAGCGTCGCGCCACCAATGACGATGCTGCGCTGGATCCGCCTCGTAGGAGTCGCCGCCACCGCCGGTTTGTTGGCGAGCACCGCGGCGCTCTGGGCCGGCGCCAGCCCCGCGGGCGCGACCTCGCGTGACGGCCTCTGCACCCTCCTGCCCGCCCTCTGCCCGCCGATGACCAAGACCACACCGACGACGGCCGCGGCTACGACGACTCCTCCCACGACAAAA
>JAUTXM010000269.1 GCA_030838025.1 Acidimicrobiaceae bacterium | reverse complement strand
GGATGTATCCCGGCACCGTGAGCTCGGCGCTGTGGACGGCACCGCCTGCGGTGTCGGAGCGTTCGAGGACGAGGACCCGCCAGCCGGCCCGACCGAGCAGGGCCCCCGCGACCAGGGCGTTGGGTCCTGACCCCACGATGACAGCGTCGAAGCGGTCCACCGATCGATGATCGCACGTCCGGTGCCAGGGTTAGCATGCCGCGGTGCTGACCCTGCCTGCCGGCGACGGCGTGCTGCCCAACCAAGTGCTGGAGGCGGCCATCCGTGAGGGCGTCATCGATGCGGGCGAGTTCACCATCCCGACCGGGAATGTGCAGCCGGCCAGCCTCGACCTGCGCCTGGGCGAGGTGGGGTACCGGATGCGGTGCAGCTTCCTGCCCGACCGGGTGGGCGTGGAGGAGAAGCTCGGCGACCTGGTGCTCGAGCAGCTCGACCTGCACCGCGGCGGCGTGGTGCTGGAGCCGGGGCGGCCGTATCTGATCCCGCTGAAGGAGCGGTTGTTCCTTCCTCCGTCGATCCGGGCCAAGGCCAACCCGAAGAGTTCGACAGGGCGGCTCGATGTGTTCACCCGGGTGATCACCGACGGCAGCTACCGCTTCGACGAGATCTCGGCCGGGTACCAGGGGCGGCTGTACCTGGAGGTCGTACCGCTGTCGTTTCCGATCCGGGTGCGCGAGGACTTGACCTTGAACCAGCTGCGCCTGTCGGTCGGGCGCAGCGCCGTGAGCGACGACGAGGTTCGGGCGATTCACGCATCGTCGCCGTTGCTGCACGAGCGCGGCCGCCCGGTGGAGGCGTCGGAACTGGCGGTGAGCAACGGCCTTTTCTTGAGCTTGGACCTCCGGGGGGACGACTCCGAGGGGTGGGTCGGCTACCGGGCCCGCGAGAACACGGCGCTGCTGGATCTCACCCGTTCAGGGCAGTTCGAGCGCGACGAGTACTGGGAACGGGTGCGCCGGGAGGAGGGCAACCGGATCGTCCTGTCACCGAAGCGGTTCTACCTGCTCCTCTCGAAGGAGGCGGTCACCATTCCGCCGACGCTGGCGGCGGAGATGACGGCGTACGACCCGACGAGCGGGGAGTTGCGGACGCACTACGCCGGTTTCTTCGACCCCGGGTTCGGCTACGACGCGCTTGGGCGTTTCCACGGTTCCCGGGCGGCGCTCGAGGTGCGGGCCCACGACGTGCCGTTCATGATCGAACACGGCCAACCGGTGTGCAAGCTCACGTTCGAGCGAATGTTGGAGCCGCCCACGTCGCTGTACGGACCCGCCATCGGGTCCTCCTACCAGCAGCAGGAAGAGACCCTCGGCAAGCACTTCGCAGCGTCGTCGTCTGCGGTGGCGTCGTCTAGGTAGTTGTCATGTCGAGCGCCAAACCGCTGACGATCTCCACGTTCGGGATTCGCGTGAGAATCTCCGGTCGGGCGACGACCTTCCAGCTGCGGCTGCCGCCGCCGAGGACGATGCGGTCGCGTGACATGACCCGCTCGTCGACCCAGATGGGGAGGTCCGCGGGGAGGCCGAAGACGGTGACGCCGCCGATCAGCATGCCGGTGAGCGCCGAGGTCTCGTCGGCCGAGGCGAACGAGGCCCGGCGGACGGCGAGGCGTTGTTTGACGGTCCGGTTGACGTCGAGGCGGGTGTCGGCCAGGACGACGCAAGCCGCAAAGGTCGGGGGTTGGGACTTGCCGATCACGACGATGGTGTTGGCCGAGTCGCTCGGCGAGTAGCCATACGCCTCGCAGAAGGCTGCGGTGTCCGCCAGGGCGGGGTCGCAGGCCACGAGCTCGTAGTCCACCCCCAGCCGCTCCAAGTGCTGACGGACGGCGGCGTCAGGGTCGGCGTCGCCGTCAGGGTCGGCGTTGCCGTCAGGGTCGGCGTTGCCGTCAGGGTCGCTCATGCCGGCAAGCTAGCGGCCCGCCAACGCTCAGCCCGAGGGTGGGGCCGCGCCTGGACGGGCGGGCCTGAGGTCGGCGTTCGCAGAGGCCGCGGGCAACTGCGGAGGGTAAGTGTTGTCGGGAGTGCAGGTTTGCTCCTGGGTTGGTCGGGCGTTGGCTGGGGGGGCGCTTCGATCGGGCGGACTGGTCCCGGTGGGGGCTCCGGGAATGACAGGCTGGGTTAGTGATACACCGGTTGGCCTCCTGGCGGGGGCGTGGTCCCCTCCGTCCGGCGGAGCTGGCCGAGGCCGCGGTCTTGGCCGACGTGTCGGTTGCACTGATCGCGATCGGCTGGCTACTGCCGATCACCAGCATTTTCATCGTCGCTGCAGCCGCACCGATGGCCGCGATCGCAGCCCGAAACCGCCCGCGCGCCGTGCTTGCGGGAGCAGTTGCCGGCACGACGGTCGCCATGCTCATCGCCGGCACCGGCCTCGCCTCCAACGTTGTCGGCTGCGCCGTGATCGGAACCCTCCTCGGCGTGGCGTGGCGCCGCCGCTGGAGTCCGATCCGCATGATGTCGGTTGCCATCGGCGTGCTGTGGCCGCCGATCGCCATTGCCGCGGTCGGTGTCCTCACCTTGTTCAGCCAACTGCGGAGCCTGGCGCTCGTCCAGATCACGAATACTTGGGATGGAATCAAGGCCAACCTGCGGTCGCTGGGCCTGTCCGCATTGAGCCGTCCGGTCGACCCCGCGATCCGGTGGCTCGTCGCCCACTGGGCGATCGGCGTGCCCGTTGCGCTGTTGGTCGGGATCGTCGCAAGCACGATCGCGGGACGCATCCTGGCATGGCCGCCCCTGGCCCGCCTCGAACGGACCCGGCTGGCGCCGCCGTCGACTCGCGATCCAGTCGCGGATGACGACTTGACCACCGCGGGGCCAGGACCGGTGCCGGTCCGCCTCGTCGATGTCGGGCATACCTACCCGGCAATGGCGGCCCCCGCACTGCGGGGGGTTTCGCTTACGGTGGCGCCGGGCCAGTTCATAGCCGTCGTTGGGCCGAACGGGTCGGGCAAGTCAACCCTGGCGCGGATCCTCGGAGGCAAAACGCCCACGTCCGGAGTAGTGCACCGGCCGGGTGCCACCGCTCTCGGCCGTCCCGGCGGGACGGCGTTGATCTTCCAACGACCAGAGAGTCAGGTGCTCGGCGTCCGGGTGCGCGACGACCTGGTCTGGGGCATGGCTCGGAGCCGACTGGTCGACGTGGACGTCGACGCGCTCCTGGCTCGGGTGGGGCTGATGGGATTTGCCGAGCGGGAGACATCGACCCTGTCGGGGGGTGAACTCCAACGCTTGGCGGTGGCCTCAGCATTGGCGCGTCGGCCGAGCCTCCTTATTTCCGACGAGTCCACCGCCATGGTCGACGCCGAGGGCCGCCAGTTGCTTACCGATCTGCTGGCCGCCCTGGCGAAGGAGGAGGGCCTGGCGGTCGTGCACGTCACCCATCGGTTGGAGGAGGCCAAGCGCGCCGACCGGATGCTCTTCCTCGAACGCGGCGAGTTACTCGCTGCGCCCCCCGCGCCTGGACCCGTGGCCCCGCACGACGTTCCGGGTGCGGGGCCGTCGCGGACGGGGGCTGCAGCCCAGATCGCAGCACCCGCTGCTGGGCAGGCGATCGAGTTGTCCGGCGTGGGACACATCTATACCGCGGGGTCGCCGTGGGCCCACCCGGCGCTCACCGATATCGATCTCACAGTCGGTGCCGGCGAGGCGGTCATGGTGGTCGGCCACAACGGGTCGGGAAAGTCGACGCTGGCGTGGATCCTGGCGGGGCTCCTGATTCCCAGCGAAGGCCGGGCCCTGCTTGGGGGCCAGCCACTCGACCGCCGGCTCGGCCAGGTGGCGCTGTCCTTCCAGCACGCCCGGTTGCAGCTCCTGCGCAGCACCGTCCGAAGCGATGTGCGAGCGGCCGGGGGAGTCGATGCCGCGTCGGCCGACGCCGCTCTCGAGTTGGTCGGGCTCGATGCGCGGGAACTCGGCACCCGTTCGATCGACCAACTGAGCGGCGGTCAACAACGGCGGGTGGCCATGGCCGGGATGCTGGCCCGCCGGCCGAGTGTCATCATCCTCGACGAGCCATTCGCCGGCCTGGACGACGGCGCCCGGCGCGGCTTGATCACCGTTCTGCGCCGGCTTCGGATCGAGGTGGGACTGACGATCATCCTGGTCTCGCATGACACCGATGGCGCCGATCAGCTGGTCGACCGAGTGGTCACGCTCGACCATGGCCGGGTCGTAGCCGACGGACCAATGGCCGAACTGGCCGGCCGGGGCTCCGAAGGGTCGCCATGACGGCCCGTCGGGACAAGTCCGCGTCCGCCAGAAGCGCCACCGCGACCGCGCAAGGCGCGGCTGCCGCGGCCGCCGACACCGCCGCCGCCATTGCAGCCGCAGCCGACACCGCCGGTCGCGCTGCCGCAGCCGACCCCGCCGCCGCAGCCGACACCGCCGACCAGGCCACCGCCGCCGCCGACACCGCACCGCGCCGGCGGCATCAGGTCGAGCTCAACCTGCTTCGACCCATTCCCGGCGACACCGCGATGCACCGGCTGTGGGCGGGAACCAAGCTCGTCGCCCTCGCCACGCTGGCGCTGGTCCTCGGATTGAAGCCCCTATGGCCGGTCATCGCAGCCGGAGTGGGCCTGATAACCCTCGCCTGGATCGTGGCTCGCATCCCCCGCGGCGCCCTGCCCCGGCTGCCGCGCTGGTTCTGGGTCGGGATCGCGCTGGGCGCCTTCCTCAGCCTCCGATCCTCCGCCACCCCGATCGGTCACCTCGGCGGGATCGCGATCAGTTGGGGCGGTCTTGAGGATTGGGCCCGGATCGTGTCGCTCGCCCTGACGGTGTTCATCGCGGCTGCCCTCATGAGTTGGACCACGCCGCTGGCCGAGGTGGCGCCCGCCCTGGCGCGCCTCGGTACGCCGTTGCGTTGGCTGCGGCTGCCGATCGACGAATGGGCGGCGACCATCG
>JAUTXM010000260.1 GCA_030838025.1 Acidimicrobiaceae bacterium | reverse complement strand
TCCTGCAGGTCGGGATCCACTTGACCGACCGGCCACAGACCAATGGTGCGACGCAGACCAGCATGGCGGGCCGGGACTACGACACGACGTTCGTTTCCTACTGCGATGGCGACGACCCCGTCGTCGGCGTTCGCCGCCAGTACCACTCGAGTCAGATAGCGGCGGTTTCCTTCACCAATACCGCTGGCGTTCGGGAACCGAAGGCCTCTGTCGGCGACGGCACCATGGATGACCTTTGGGATCGGGCGGTCCCCGACCCGAGCCGGTACGGCCCGATCCAGACCAAGGCGGTGAACCTCCTGCCCATGATATGGATGACCGAGACCCTGAATGCCAGGGTGTCCCGGTCGGTGTGCCAAGGAATCAACAACCAGAACACTGGCCTATTCATGGAGACGGCCTATTGCTCCGGATAATCCCAGGAGCACCACGGGACAGGCTCCCGCATTAGCAGACCCTGTCCCATTGCACGTCCCTCTGTTCCGCATCATTCTCGATTCATCGACGGCAATAGCGAAGCAACAGCGAGGAGCTGGAGGTCAGTTCCTCGAGCGACATTGCGGCACCCGAGCGTTTGGGGCCGCCCCAACGAAAGGAAATGCCAAAATGTTCGGACGCTTGAAGAAATACAAGGAACGGGTACGGCGGGGTGACGAGAACGGCTTCACCCTCATCGAGCTCTTGGTCGTCATTGCAATCCTCGGTATCTTGGCCGCCATCGTGGTGTTCTCGGTTGCCGGGATCCAGGACAAGGGGCAACTGTCCGCATGCAAGATCGACACCCAGACCATTCAGACGGCTCAGGAGGCGAACTTCGCGGCCAAGGGCAGTTATGCCAACGGCACGGCCGCTCTGGTGACGAATGGCTTCCTCTCCACCGCATCGAACCTGCATGACGTTGTAAGCCCGGCACCCGGAGCAACCGCCGGTACGAACACGTACTTTGTCAAGGAAGCGTCATCTACCTGCGGTACGACTGGTGACGCTGTCGGTGGCACGGTCCCTGCTGGCACCACCGGCCAGCCGGCTACGAATGACGCCTGCCGGGGAAGTGGCAGCAGCCCGGGGGCCGCACCTGGTTGGGGCGACTGCTAGGCGGTCCAGAACAAATTGCGGTCGCGCGTTTCGGGGACCCGGCAATGTTGCCGGGTCCCTGGCGCGCATTGCCCGCGTATCTCGTTTAGACAGTCTTCTCCGATCAAGTGGGTCAGCGCTCGATGTGGATGCCTGGTTGGAGGCGAGGAAGCCACTTCAACATTGTCGAGTTTCTGGTGGTCGTGGCCATCGCAGCTGTTCTGATCGGGACCATCGCCTACTCGACAGCGGGGATCAGTCGTGAAAGCCAGACCTCGGCCTGCGAGGCCGACACCCGTAGCCTTCGAAATGCCGAGGAGGCGAACTTCGCCCAGCTGGGTGCGTACGAGACCCAGGACGAGTTGTTTGACCACGGCTTGCTGTCACATGTCTCGACCTGGCACGGGGTGACGTTGATACCTGCGGATCGCAGCTCTCACGCCAACGACTACAGGATCACAGTCCTTGGGGATCGGTGCGGGTCCGACGAGCACGAGGTGGGCGAGACAGCGGCGGACCGGTGAATTGCGTTCCGATGCCCTTCTCGCAGAACGAATGTCGCGTCGCGATTCCAGGGCTGCCTGCCGGACGTCGGGTCGAGGGTCAGGCCGTGAGACTGGCCCGTTATCATCCGGTTGTGACCATCGGAGAGCGACGCATCGGTGAGCCGGGCGGATTCGCCCCGAGTGTCAGGAGGAACTTGATGTCGTTGCGTGCTCGCACTGTTGCCATCGTCATTACTGCCGCCGTCGGTCTGCTCTCCGTGGGCTGTGGCAGCTCGGGGACCCCTCGCACCCTGCCGGGGAACGATCCTGCCGGCCACCCCTCCACGACTGTCAGTGCGACCCGAGTCCTGGACGTGACGATGGACGACATCAAGTTCGAACCAGGCCAGCTTGACGTCAAGGCGGGCCAGACGATCAAGTTCGTTTTCCACAATAGGGGCAAACTTGTTCACGAGGCAGTCATCGGTGACGCCGCCGCCCAGGATGCCCACGAAAAGGAGATGGCCGGGATGGCCGACATGCCCATGCACGAGCCCGGAACCGTAACGGTCCAACCAGGCACGACCGGTGACTTGACCTACACCTTCGCGAAGGTCGGCCAATCTCTAATCGGATGTCACCAGCCTGGCCACTACGCGGCTGGAATGAAAGTAGTTGTCAACGTCACCTAAGCGGAAGGGCCTTCGCGGACCGGTAGGCGCGTGTACGGAAGCCAAGGATGGTGTTGGATTTGCAAGATGCGCCGGTATGCGCCGGCAGCCTCGAGTTCGATGGCGCCGACGCACGGGCGCTGACCTGCGCTTCAAGGTCGTAGCGCCCCATGGGGTGGTTGCGCGGATGGAACAAGGGAGTTACTGTTTCGGGGCTATAGGCCAACAGCCACTATGGGGGGGGGTGCAGTGACCACGGTACGTAGACGCGTCGCGTGTGCGATGGCAGCCACGCTGGCTGGGTTGACTGCGGCGGGGCTCGTCTGGGGGTCGATCGCGTGGGCATGTGTCGGTGTCGTCTCGCTGACGACGAGCTCGTCATCGGTCCAGCCGGGTGGGACCCTCAAGGTGACGGGTAGGGAGTTCGCCTCGGTATCCCCCGTCGTGATTCATCTCGACTCCGCGAGCGGCCCGGTGCTCGCCACGATCCCCGTCCCCGGTGACGATACGATGACCAGCCAGTTCACGGTCTCCGTGACGATCCCCCAAGATCTCCAGTCCGGGCAACATCTCTTTATCGCCACCCAGGACGCACACGACATGAACTCGGGCGCTCCAGCCCGCGCCGTGTTCTATGTCGGTGTTGCGACACCAGCGGCGATCCCGGTCGCAGCACGTCCGGCCGCGCTTCACGTGAACCCTGGGCGCAGTACCAGCAGTTTGATCTTGATCGGAGTCGGTGTGGCCGGGGTCAGCCTGCTGGCAGTCGGAGTGTGGAGTCTCATGAGCGCCCGCGGCAACCGGCGGCCCGACATCACCAGCTAGTCGTAGCGGAGGCAGAGTCCATCTTGTCGTTCGAACGCCTTTTCCGATCCGCGGCGTCGACGATCTACGGGGGTATGTGGAATGAGACACCGCAAGGCCGGCGCCATCGTAGCTATGGCTTTGATGGCGGGGACACTGACCGGAGTGCCCGCGGCGGCTGACCAGCCGGCGTTCAAGCACGTCACGTTCGCTCCCCAGTCGGCGAAGCCCACGCGGTTGACCGCGGCGTTTCAGATGACGAAGGACTTGGCGTCCCCTGTCCGTGCCTTCACCGGGCCCACCTCCATGCTTGCCGACCCGTCCAACCCGAGGATCATCGTCGCCGCCACGGCTGACCTGCGCACCAGGGTGTGCCAACTGGTCCGTTCGACCGACGCGGGTCGCACGTGGCATTTCTCCAAGGCGTTGCCTGCCCCGAGCTCCTACCCCTACTGCATGGACAACAGTGCCGGCTTGGCTGCGGGGGCAATCGCCTGGGGCCGCAACGGCACCCTCTACTACGCGGCAGAGGCCTTCGGCGACGGCGAGGGCGGCTTCGACGTGGGCCAT
>JAUTXM010000238.1 GCA_030838025.1 Acidimicrobiaceae bacterium | reverse complement strand
GCTCGAAGGCACGCTCGCTCTCACGGCACAGCACGATGCGAAGGGCACGGTTCACGGAAAGCGACGAGGTTCTCCAGCCGTGGCCGCCAACGTGGACCTTGCAAACGATCCTCCAACTCACTGCGGGTGCTCAGCTTCACAGCATTGCTGGCGACGTTTGTGATCTCGCAAAAGCAGGGCGGTGGAAATGGTGGCGAGAACAGATTGGCCGTCGGTTGATGTCACCGGTCGCCGTTTTCCTGCCTGACGCCGACCGGCGGTAACGGGGAGGCATGATATCAAGCGCAACGGAGGTGCCGTTCCCAAGTCGTCGAATCGCGATCCCAATCCCCCAACGACGTCCTTCGGAAAGCCTCGATTGGTGTATTCACGGCGGGCCGCGCCGACGTACCTGCACCCACTATCGCCGCATGCTGCGCCTCGGTTGAGCATTTCTCCACCAGCATGTTCGACGAGAACGGGCTCTCTGTTCGCACGCCATTCACAGGGCTCTCGAAGCGCTGTGGCCTTGTCCAGTCAACTATCAATCACTTATATCTTGAATACGGAGCCAGACAGTTCGCCACGGCTCTTTGGCTATGAGTGGCCATAGCAGTTGTTCGGCCGTCGGCCGTCCCATTTTTTCAAGGAGCACGATCAGCCAGAACCGAACCTCCTCCGGCCACTCCTCTTCAATTGCGAGCCTGACGGCGTGATCGAGCGCAGAAGTACCGGCCTTTACGGCCGGATCGTCGAGCACCTCGTATCGACGTCTCAACTCTATTAGGCGCGACAACTCGGAAAGGGGTTCGGCGGCGTCATCGACGCGTACGTCGATATCGCGCCAGTCAGTTGATTCGTACTTAATGACGAGCGCAGCGCTCTGTTTGCCTCGAACATCACCACCCGCTCGATCGGCGGCCAACAGTGCCTGCGCGACGCGTTCGGCGGGTGGACTGGAGAATGACCTACGGAAGGTCGTCGCCATTGCTTGCAGGGTGTCGGGTTGGGAAAGCATATTGCCAACAGCCAAGAATCCCGGATTCAGGGATTCGGCGGCGAACGCGATGCAATGAGCCCCAGTGTGGACCGCCTTCAGTCCTGTTGATCCGATTACAGCAAGTTGACGACTGTCTGGATTCACACATCCACTAACCACAGCTCTCATTGCATCGACCGGCGGTTCGCCGCCATCGAGACGACCGAGGAGCTCATCGGCAAGGGCCGCGGAACCTACCCCTTGGGAGACCGACGCCCCGACTCCAGCTCGTGCGCGCAGGACCGTAGCGCCTACAAAGGGGTAGTGGCTTTGAACACCACCTCCGACCACGCCTCCGGCTGGGTCTGCGAAGATGAGCGAGAAGGTCATTAGAAAGGACACTAGTGAAAAATCTCGTCAGCTCGTACGTCAGCGGCATCGGGTCGACGGCACGGAGGTCAGTTGTGGCACTCCTCTCTGTCATCGCAGCCGCGATCGTCATCGCCCTATCGTTGGGAGGAAACAGCCGGGATCTTACCGCTCTCTCGGTCGCTGTTGCCGTGATGTTCGGGGCAGTAACGTCGGTTCAGAATGCGCATATGCACCGACGCACCAACACGATCCAGCTGCTGTCAGCGTTCTCAACGACCGACGCGCTTTCAGCATCCGATGCCCGGATGGCCCGCCTAATCGCGTCGCGACAAACGGTAGACGGCGACGTGGACGAAGAGACA
The DNA here is from genome assembly GCA_030838025.1 of Acidimicrobiaceae bacterium. GTDB lineage: Bacteria > Actinomycetota > Acidimicrobiia > Acidimicrobiales > Palsa-688 > JALYXV01. The sequence goes on along the minus strand of JAUTXM010000238.1, from coordinate 4,048 downwards.
GATTGCCACATAATCAATCTTCTTGATTATTACGAGTTCATCTGCTGCGCCGCCGAGCGGCGGCATATTGACCCGGCGACGGTCATACTGTTACGCGGTTCCTCGATGCGGTCCGCTTATTTGGTTTGCGTACCGTATCTCGCCGCCCGTCGAGAGCGTTTCGGGACCAAACTGTACATGGGTTATGAGTCGTTTCTCGCGGCACATGGTCTCTTGCCCGTCAGCACCGGTGTGAGCTGAACGCTGCATCCGAACGACAGTTCACGACGCGGCAAGTGTCACGGAGGTCACCCAAGTTCCGACACTCTTCCGAACGGGCCCTTGCATAAGGACTCGGAGTCTCCCGGACGCTGCCGGACATCGCGCTCGAGTGGCAGCAATCGGAGCATGGGACGCGCTTGATAACCGGCGGAGGCGCGCACTTTTGCTGGCCGATAATCACGGGTTAAAGTCGGCGAGCCGACTGTCGCCTGGGATCGGCAGTCCGGGCAGGGACACCCCGAAGTTGAGCCGTTGCGTGAAGTCGTCGTGGGTTGCGCATTTCACCACCGGAAGGATGGCACTTGGGGCCCGCGACTTCTGAAAGACCAAGATCGGCCGAGCGCTAGCAACTAGAAGACTAGATCGAAGTCGACCCGGACGATCTCGTGATCTGGTGGGACGATCGCGTGCACCGACACGCGATCGACACGGTCGTGCCCCGTCCGCTACGGCGATGCAGGGCTCGGGCTGGTTTCCGAGCATCGAGGAGCAAAGGATTCGAGGCGACTATTCCCGATCAGTCGAAGTTGGTGATGGGCCTTTGCCAGGCAACGGGCGGCAGCCACGCCGTCGGGTCGTAGCCTCCCGGGCCCCCGACCTCGAGTGACGGCAAGGTGAGACGTCCGCCAGATCCAACGATCGCATCTTTCGACGGCAACAAGGCGATCCGGCTCGGTAGAGTCAATGGCGTGGCAGACCTGCACCTCTCTGGTGAGCCCGAGGCCGACAAGCTCATCTCAGAGGATCCCCTAGCTCTACTCATCGGCATGGTCCTCGACCAGCAGATCCCCCTGGAATGGGCCTTCGGCGGCCCGTGGCGGCTCAAAGAGCGCCTCGGGGGGCGCTTGGACGCCGGCGAGATCGCAGCCATGGACCCCGATGCGCTCGGCAAGGCGTTCGCCGAGCGACCGGCGCTGCACCGCTTCCCGGGATCCAACGCGAAACGAGTGCACGCCTTGGCGCAGATCATCGTCGACGAGTACGACGGCGATGCCGCAGCATTATGGAACACGGCATCGTCCGGCGAGGAGTTGTATCGCCGGGTCAAGGCGTTACCGGGCTTCGGCGAGCAGAAGGCCAGGATTTTCGTGGCCCTACTCGGCAAACAGCTCGGAGTCCAGCCCCCCGGGTGGGCCGAAGCTGCCGGACCATATGGCCAGCCGGGGACGCTCATGTCGGTGGCCGACATCAAGAGCCCCGAGACGCTGGCCGAGGTGCGCGATTACAAGCGGGCCAAGAAGGCCGCGGCCAAGGCCGCGGCGGAGTAATCCGCGCCGACCGCGTGAAGGTCATCGCCAACGGGACCCCGACTGAACTACCACTCGGCGCCACGCTGACCGAGCTGCTGGCGGCGCTGGGCTTAGGCGCCAAGTGGGTAGTGGCGGAGCGCAACGGCGAGGCAATCCCCCGAGCCAGCATGGAATCCACCGTGCTCGCCGATGGCGACCGGATCGAGCTGGTACGAGCCGTCGCCGGTGGCTGACCCGCTGGGCGGACGACGTCTCTATCTCTGTACCGGCGACCGCTCCGACCTGGCGTCGTTCGTCGCGGCCTGCATCCGCGGCGGGGTCGACCTCGTGCAGCTACGCGACAAGCAACTCGAAGCGCTCCCTCTGTTGCGCCGGGCCGAGGTGGCCATTGCGGTCTGCCGGGACCTGGGCGTGCCGTTCATACTCAACGACCGTCCTGACCTGGCCCTGGCGTGTGGGGCCGATGGCGTGCACGTCGGCCAGGACGATGTCCCGCCGTGGGTGGCCCGCCAGATTCTCGGGCCCGACGCCATCGTCGGGCGCTCCACCCATGCGCCGGCTCAGCTACTGGCCGCAGCCCGCGAACCCGTCGACTACCTGTCCGCCGGGCCGGTCAACCCGACCCCGACCAAATTGGGCCGTCCCGGCACCGGGCTCGGCTACCTGAGGGAGGCGGCGCGGCGTGCCACCGTTCCTTGGTTTGTCACCGGAGGAGTCACGCCCTCGACGGTGAAGGCCATGATCGAGGTGGGCGCCCGCCGTTTCGTCGTGGTCCGCTACCTCACCGAAGCGTCGGACCCAGAAGGCGCCGCCCGGAGTCTGCGCAGCGCCATCGCCGAGGCCGAGGCGGGTAGGACCGAGGCAGGTGCCGAGGCGGGTGGGGCCGAGGCAGCTGCCGAATGAGCGCGGAACCAGGACCCGGCCGCGCCACTCGGTGTCGATCCCGCTCGAAGTCGTCGGGGATCATTGTTCCGCCGATGTGTCCCGCAAACACGACGTGGGTATCAGTGAGCCACGAACGCGACCGCTACACCCAAACTGTTCTCGCGATTCTCGATCGTGGCGGTGACCGCGACGCTGCTGACGGCACCCCTATTCGTCGGCTGTAGCTCCAACAAGTCCGCCGAGAAGGACGTGTCGATCACCGCCTGCCGCGACGACCCCGGCGGCGGCCGACCCACGGCCGATGGCACGATCCTCAACCACAGCTCCAAGGCCAGCAGCTACGTCGTCGACATCAGCTTCATCGACTCCTCGGGCAACAGGGTGAGCGAAGGCGGGGCGCCGGTCGGCAAGGTCGAATCAGGAGCCACCGCCGTCTTCCACGCCCAAGGGGTATCAGGCGCCAAGGGACCGCTTACCTGCAAGGTCGCCTCGGTGCAGCGGACGGTCGCGCCCTAAGCGATCATCACGCATCACGCCGGCAGCGCCCGGCCGTCAGACCAGTTGCCGGTCGAGCCAGCCCAGCAGGATGGCGATCGCCCTCGGGTCGTGACGCAGGAAATGGCTGGCGGCGGCCAGAATACGCAGCTCGACTTGGCCTTCGGCGGCGTCGGCCAGTGCCCGGGCGTCGAGCATGGGCACGGCCGCGTCGTTGGCCCCGTGCACGATGAGCAGCGGCCGAGGTGGGATCTTGCCGATGAGTGACAGCGGCCGCACCTCACGTAACTCCCTCGCCCAGGCGTCGACGTCGCTCGGGAACTTCGAGCTGCGTATCACCCCGACCGTCCGGGCGTGGGCCAGGAACCGGCGGGGGTCGGCGGCCCAGTCGTTAAAGTCGGCCGGGGCGGCGAAGGTGGCGACCCCTCGGACCCGCTCGTCCTCTCCGGCGGCGCAGATGCTGAGCGCCCCGCCCGCCGAGAAGCCGCACAACCAGACCGCGTCCACCCCTTCCTCGTTGAGCAGGTGGTCCACCGCGGCCCGTAGATCGGCCAGCCAGCCGGCCAGGGAGAAGTCACCTTTCGATTCGCCAGTCCCGCGAAAGTTGAACGTGAGGACCGTCCACTGTGTGTCACCAGCCAGACGGTCGGCCAGTTCGGGGAAGGTCTTGCCCGCAGCGTCCGCGTTCTGCGGCCCCTCGGGAAAACCATGGCTCACGACCAACCCGTAGCGACCCGACCCTTTGGCGGCCGACGCCGACGGCCGGGCCAGATACCCCGCGAGCGCCAGCCCGCCCGACACGATCGTGACGGACTCACCCACCGGACTCACCCACCGGCTCGCCCACGGCCTCACTCACCGTTGTCTCCCCCACGGTCACCGCCGACGCAGGCGCCGTGAGGCCGGTACCCCCGGTTGCGCGCCTCGGCCAGGAGGTCGGGGCCGAAGGCGGCGGCCTGGCCCGACGACGCCAGCTTCTCGACCGCGCACGCCGCAACGACATGGTCAAGGTCATGCACGAGCAACGTGCGCTTGTCCCCCAGCCACCGGTAGCGCTCGAATCGCAGCGGACGCGGTGGACGGGTCACAGAGACGAAACGGTAGCCGTCGCCCGGCGCGAGGAGAGGGCGCCACATGGGGCGCCCTCTCGCACAAAA
>JAUTXM010000192.1 GCA_030838025.1 Acidimicrobiaceae bacterium | reverse complement strand
GCGTCGGGGCCGTGCACCCACACCTTGTCCTGGACGGCGTAGCAACAGGCCACCTCGTCCTCGACCGCCGTTGCCAAGCCCGCCGCGACCAGGCGTACCTGTGCGGCCGCCACTTCTGACGTGGAGGACACCTCGACGCCAAGGTGGTTCAGCGTGCCGCCGGCCGATTGACCTTCGATGAGCACCAGCTTGAGGGGCGGGTCGGCAATGGCGAAGTTGGCGTACCCAGGGCGCACCTTGGCCGGTTCGGTGCCGAACAACTGCGAGTAGAACCCGATGGCTGCCTCGAGGTTCGAAACATTCAGGGCGAGCTGGACGCGAGACATGGCGTAACCTCCGGGCTAGCATCGACAAACGTTGATGCATTGAGTATCGTGGATGTATCGACACTTGTCAATGGGAGGCGCTCACGTGGCGAAGGTGACGGCAACCATCCCGGTCCGCATCGAGGACGAATGCTGCGCCTCCGTGCTCACCGCACCTCTTGCCGACGCCCAGGCCGCCGAGCTGGCTCGGGGATTCGCGGCCCTGGCCGACCCGGCCCGCCTCCAGATCCTTTCCATCCTGGCCGGCGCCCCGGCGGGCGAGGTCTGCGTGTGCGAGTTCGTCGAGCCGCTGGGGAAGAGCCAGCCCACCGTCAGCCACCACCTCAAGGTCCTGAGCGACGCCCACCTCGTCGTGGGCGACCGGCGAGGCAAGTGGGTCTGGTACCGCATCGTCCCCGATCGCCTCGAAGCCCTCCGAGCCGCGCTGGCGCCGCGACAGCTGTTGCGCCCCGACGGAACCAGCTAGGAACGGTGGCGGAAGTAGTCCAGCACCGCGCCGGTGCCTTCGGCGAGGCTGGTCCACGGCTTCCAGCCCAGATGGATGGCCGCCCGACCGGGGTCGAGGCTGCTGCGGCGCAACTCGCCGGGTCGCGCCGGGGCGTACCCAGCCGGCTCCTTGACGCCCGCCTCTTTGGCCATGGTGTCGTACAGCTCGTTGACCGACGTCTCCCGGCCGGTGCCGACATTGATGATCAGCCCGCTTCCCCGCACCGCGGCCCGGGCGAAGGCGTCGACCACGTCGTCGACGTACACGAAGTCCCGGGTCTGGCCGCCGTCGCCGAAGATGGTGCACGGCTCGCCGGCCAGCATCCGGCCGGCGAAGATGGCGACCACACCCGCCTCGCCGTGGGGGTCCTGGCGGGGCCCGTACACGTTGGCCAGCGCCAAGGCCGTGTACTCCAGGTTGTGCAGCTCCCGGTAGGCGAACAGGTAATCGCCCACGACCTTTTTGGCGACCCCGTACGGCGACAGGGGCTGCTGGGGGTGCGACTCCTTGACGGGCAGGAACCTGGGATCCGGATCGCCGTAAATCGTGCCCCCGCTGGAGGCGAACACCACCTTGGCGGCACCGGCCGCCCGGGCCCCCTCGATCACCTGGAGGCTGCCCAGGATGTTGACGTCGGCGTCGAAGACCGGCCGGGCGACCGACACCCGCACGTCGGCCTGGGCGGCCAGGTGGAAGACCACCTCGGGATGGCGGCGGGCCATCAGCTCCACCACGTCGGGCGAACGCACGTCGAGCTGATGGATCGTGAGTTGGTGGTCGGGATGGTTGCGGGCCCCGGCCAGGTTGGCCAGCGACCCCGTCGACAGGTTGTCGATCACGTCGACGCTGTGGCCCTCGGCCAGCAGCCGGTCGACCAGATTGGACCCGATGAACCCGGCCCCTCCGGTGACGAGGGTCCTCATGAAACAGGGGCGGGGAAAAGCCTCCCCGATGCCGCCAAGCCCGCCTCGACGGCGACACCGTCGCCCAGGATGGACAGGGCCTCGATCACCGCACCGTCGCCAACGACCGCTCCCGCTCCGATGATGGAGTCGCGGATGATCGCCGAGCGCCCGACCCGGGCGCCGCCCATGACGAGCGCCCGCTCGACGCACGCCCCTTCGGACACCACCGCGCCGGCACCGATGATGCTGCCGCTCACGACGGCCGCCGGGTCGATGTCGGCTCGGGCGTCGACCCAATGTTCCTCCCGGCGAGCGAGCGAGAGGTTGGCGTGCAGGTAGGTGACGACCGTGCCCGCGTCCACCCAGTCGGCGTCGGATGCCAGGGCGAAGAGCAATCCCTCCGACACCAGGGCGGGAAACGTCTCGCGTTCGATCGACACGGGCTCGTCGCCGGAGATGTGGTCCAGCACTTCAGGTTCGAGCACGTAGGTGCCGGCATTGATGAGGTTGCTGGGCGCCGTGCCGGGCTCCGGTTTCTCCACGAACGCCGTGACCCGGCCCCGGTCGTCGGTCGCCACCACTCCGTAGCGCGACGGGTCGTCGACCGGCGTGAGGCTGATGCTCGCGACGCCCCCGGCACGCTGGTGGAACGCTACGAGGGCCGTGATGTCGAGATCGGTCAGCACGTCGCCATTTTGAACCAGGAACGTCTCGCCCAACCCGGCGAAGCGAGCCGCGAAGGCGATACCGCCCGCAGTGTCTCGGGGCTCCGGCTCGACGGCGTACTGCAGCCGTACCCCGGCGCAGCGGCCGTCGGGATACGCCACCCGGAAGGCATCGGGTCGGTAGCCGAGGGACAAGATGACCTCGTCGACCCCGTGCGCCGCCAGGTGGGCCAGCACCCGCTCGATCATCGGGCGCCCGGCGACGGGCAGCATCTGCTTGGGCGTGGTCAGGGTCAGCGGCCGAAGGCGGGTGCCCTGGCCGCCGACCAGGACCACCGCTTTCATTTGACGCTCGTGGACGTGGTGGCCGGGGCGACCGTTGTCGTCGCGGGGCCGGGGGCGGTGGTGGTCGTCGCCCCGGCAACGGTTGTCGTGGGGGCTCCCGGAACGGTCGTGGTCGAGTCGGAAGGCGTCGAGGTCGCCGGGACATCCAGCGGATGGAGCATGGCGTCAACGTTGGCCTTGGGCGGCGCCGGGATCTTGGCCCCCTTGGGCATGAACGACACCACGATCATGCTCTGGTCGGTCAGGGGAGCGTCTCGTGGGTCCTTGGTCCACAAGGTGCCGTCGGTCGACGTCGACGTCGGGAACAGCGTGACCTGCACCCGTCCCGGCGTCCCGCCGCAGTTGTCGCTGTCGTGGTAGTCGTGGCCGGAGTAGCCGGTGAAGCTCGGGATCTTGAGCTCGCCGGCATTGAGCGTGACCCCGGTGACCTTGGTGAACACGCCGAGCACCGCGTTCTTTCCGGCCGCCGACTTCTCGTAGGGGTGGATGTCGATCACGCCGTCGCCGTGGGTGTGGATGCCCTCAGGATCGGTCTGGTACGGGAACACCGGGATGAACTCACCCTTGTCGGCCGCGGTACAGACATAAAAGGCGTACGCCTCATGCCAGTGGTCCTGACCGACCACGGGCGGCGATGCGCCCGCGGTGTTGACCTTCGACAGCCGATGCGAGCGGCTGAAGTACACCAAGGCGGTGCCGACCACCACGATGGTGATGATCGAGACGTAGTAGATCCAAGGGGTTCGGCCCCCGGCAGTCCGGCCACCGCTGGTGCTGGCGGCGCGCGCTACTTTTTTATTTGAAGAGGCCTTTCCCATTGCGGGGGGTCAGGCTAGCCGACGCCCCTTTGGGCTCGGCTCCGCCACTTGGCCGCGCAGGCCGCCGCGGTACGGCCCGCCACGCCGGCGGCGACGAGCGGGAACAGGGCACGGCTGGCGCCCCTATTGGTACGCCAGGCGAACTTCAGCATCGAGCGGTGGTGGGCGATGATCATGCGGTAGGGCCGGGTCTCGGCCGAGACCCCCTGGGCGTGCACCACTTGCCCTTCCGGCTCGTACACCACCCGCCAGCCCTGGCGGCCGGCTCGCCAGCAGAGGTCGACATCTTCCATGTACATGAAGTAGCGGGGGTCGAATCCATCGAGGCTCGCCCAGGCTTGGCGCCGGATGAGGAAGCAGGCGCCCGACACCCAGTCGACCGGGCGGCGCTGGCTGTGGTCCCAGTCGAGCAGCCGGTACCGGCGGGAGAACGGGTTGTCGGCCCACACCAAGCCGACCAGTCCGTGGCCCGCGGCATCGGCGAGGGAGGGGAACGTTCGGGCCGAGGGGTACACCGTTGCGTCGAGGTTCTGGAGCTGCGGCCCCACGATGGCGGTGGTGGGGTCCTCCGCCAGCACCCGGGCCAGGTGGCCGACCGTTCCGGGGCGCACCACGATGTCGGGGTTGCAGACCAGCAGGTCCCCGTCGGCGAGCCCGCGCGCTCCCAGGTTGACCGCCTGCCCGTATCCGAGATTGCCGCCCGCGGGCACCCACGTGAACGGTAGGCCGGCGTCACAGAGGGCGGTTTCGGCGGCCTGGTCGTTTGGGCCTCGGCTGTGGCCATTGTCCACGACCACGACCTGTTGCACTCCGTCGGCCAACAGGCTGGCCACGCAGCCCGGGAGCACCGACGCCGATTGGAAGTTGACGACGATCGCCCGGATGGGGCGAACGGTGGTGACCTCGCTCACTGCAGGTGGTCACGGCCCTGGCGCTGGAGGCGTAGCCGGATCAGCGTGCCGGCCGCGGCCAGCCCGTCGCGCCAAGTGAACTTGCGGCCGTCGTCGCCTGCCCGTCCCGTGTAGGTCACCGGAACCTCGACGATCCGGTGATGGCGCCGGAGCAACTTGGCCGTGATTTCGGGCTCGAAGTCGAAGCGGTCCGAGGTCAGGTCCAAGCTGTCGAGGACCTTGCGGTCCACCAGTTTGTACCCCGTCTCGATGTCCGAAAGGGTGACATTGAACAGCAGCGCCGTCAGCACCGACAGCGACCGGTCACCGGCCCAACGCACCAGCGACGTCGCCTCGCGCTCGCCCAGGTAGCGGCTCCCGTACACCACCTTGGCCCGGCCACCGAGCAGCGGCGCCAACAACCGTGGCCATTGTTGCGGGTCGTATTCGAGATCGGCATCTTGGATCAGCACCACGTCACCACGCGCCAGGGAGATTCCGGTGCGTACGGCGGCGCCTTTTCCCCGATTGGTTTCATGGGAGACGACACGGATGGTGGAGTCCTCCAGGGCCGCCAGGATCTTGTCGGTGCCGTCGGCCGAGCCGTCGTCGACCACGATTATCTCCCGGTCGATCGGCAGTTCGACCAGTCGCATCCGGCGGATGATCTCGCCCACCGTGTTGCGCTCGTTGTAGACGGGCACGATCACCGACAGGAGGCGGTACTCGCTCACCCGCTGCCGTCCAGTTGGCTCTGGAACCAGGCCGTGGTCTGCTCGACGCCCCAACGGAGGTCGGCCTTGGGTTCCCAGCCCAGGGTCCGGGCCAGCGTGATGTCGGGGCAGCGTTGCGTCGGGTCGTCGGTCGGGAGGTCGACGAAGGTGATCTCCGAGCGGGAGCCGGTGATCTCGAGGACCGTGCGGGCCAGCTCGAGGACGGTGAACTCCGTCGGGTTGCCGACGTTGATCGGCCCCACGTGATCAGAGTCGAGGACGGCCAGGAACCCCGCGATCTCGTCGGTGGCGTAGCAGAAGCTCCTCGTCTGGGACCCGTCGCCGTAGACCGTCAGGGGCTTGCCGAGCAGTGCCTGATTGATGAAGTTGGACACCACCCGGCCGTCGTCGGGCCGCATGTACGGCCCGTAGGTGTTGAAGATGCGGACCATGCGCACGTCGACGCCGTGGGTCCGGTGGTAGGCCATGGTGAGGGCCTCGCCGAAGCGCTTGGCCTCGTCGTACACCGACCGGGGGCCGATGGGGTTGACGTGGCCCCAGTAGCTCTCCGTCTGGGGATGCTCCTCGGGATCGCCGTAAACCTCGCTGGTGGAGGACTGGAAGAAGCGGGCGTTTTTGGCCAGGGCCAGGTCGAGCAGGTTCTTGGTCCCGGTGCTGCCCACTTGGAGGATTTGGATGGGCATGACGGCGAAGTCGGCGGGCGACGCTGGGCTGGCCAGGTTCATCACGGCGTCCACCGGGCCGTCGATCGCCACTCCGTCGATCACGTCGACCAGCTCGAAGCTGAAGCCGGACCGGTCCGCGAGGAGGTCGATGTTGCGCTTGGACCCCGTGACGAGGTTGTCCACCGCAACGACCTCGTCGCCGCGCGCCAAGAGGGCCTGGCACAGGTGGGTGCCGAGGAACCCGGCGCCACCGGCGACGACAATCCGGCTCACGTGCGGCTCATTTGGCGGCCCGCGTGCGGCTCACGTGCGGGGCCGCGTGCGGGCCGCGTGTGGCTCATTTGGCGGCTCACTTGCGGCCCATGCGGCGCACTTGCGGCCCATGCGGCTCACTTGCGGCCCATGCCCTGGTAGACGAAGCCCCGGCGCCGGAGGCTGACGGGGTCGAGCAGGTTCCGGGCGTCGAGGATGACCGGCGCCGCCATCACGCCCGCCACCTTGTCGAAGTCCAGCCACCGGAACTCGTCCCATTCGGTGAGGACGGTCAGGACCGACGCACCATTGCAGGCGGCGTAGGCGTCGTGGCAGATCTCGATGTCGAGGTGGCTGAAGTTCGCCGGGAGGGCTCCGGTCACCGTCGGGTCGTAGGCCTTGACCGTGGCGCCTTGGGCCAGGAGGCGTTGGACCACCGAGATGGCCGGCGAGTCCCGCAGGTCGTCGGTGCCCGCCTTGAAGGTGAGACCCCACACCGCGATCACTGCCTCGTCGGGAGGGGCGTCCGCCAGTTGCGCGATCCGGTCGGCGAGCAAGCGGAACTGCAGGTCGTTGACGGCGATGACACCCTTCAGCAGCTCGAAGTCGTAGCCCGCGTCCTCGGCGATGCGCACCAGGGCCCGGGAGTCCTTCGGGAAACACGAGCCGCCCCATCCGGGTCCCGGCTTCAGGAACTCGAAACCGATGCGCTTGTCGTAGCCCATCCCCAACACGACGTCGCGTACGTCGGCACCGACCGCCTGGCACAGGTTGGCGATGGCGTTGATGAACGACACCTTGGTCGCCAAGAAGGCATTGCACGCGTACTTGATCGTCTCGGCGGTGGCCGGGTCGGTGACCATGGCCGGGGCGTTGAGGCCCTGGTACAGCTGCGCCACCTTGGCCGCCGCCGCCTGATCGTCGGAGCCGATCACGATCCGGTCGGGATGGAGGCAGTCGTGTACCGCCTGGCCCTCCCGGAGAAACTCGGGGTTGGACACCACCGCCACGTCGGTGCGGGCCAGGGCCCGTTCGACGACCCTCGCCGAACCGACCGGCACCGTCGACTTGGTGATGACTACCGCCCCGGTGGCCAGCACCGGGCCGATCTCCGACGACGCCTGCTCGACATAGCGGAGGTCGGCCGAGCCGTCGGCGCCTTGGGGGGTCTGCACGCAGAGGAAGACGAACTCGGCTTGGGCGTCTTCGACCGCCTGGGCGGCGCCGACGACGAACTGCAGCCGGCGGGTCGACAGACCGTCGGCCACGAGGCCTTCGAGGCCCTGCTCGTAGATCGGGATCCGGCCCGACTGCAGCATTTCGATCTTGGCCTGGTCGATGTCGGCGCAGACGACGGCGTGGCCCAGGTGAGCCAGGCACGCGCCCGTGGTGAGGCCGACGTAGCCGGTACCGATGACCGCGACGCGGCTCACCGCTGCGTGCCCAGCTGCTTGACGAGGCGCTCGAGGGGGACGCGATGGTCGTCGAGCAAGGGGATGCCCTGGTACCGCAGAACGGCGTTGTCCAGGACCGAGTTGGCCGGGCGCGGCGCCGGGCGCGGCGGTTGGAGCTCGGCGGTCGTGATGGGCATCACCCTGTCGGGGTCGAGGCCGGCGGCGCGCAGGACGTCACGGGCGAAGTGGTACCAGGTCGTGGCGCCCTGGTTGGTGACGTGGAACACCCCGGGCAGCCGGGCCGTCGCCAACCGCATGATCATGCCCGCCAGGTCCTCGGTGAACGTCGGGCAGCCGTGCTGGTCGTCGACAAAGCGCAGCTCGGGCTGGTCGTGCGCCAGGCGCAGCACCGTCTTCACCATGTTGGCGCCATGGGCCCCGCTGAGCCACGAGGTCCGGACGATCGCGGCGGTGGGCCGAAGGGCTCGCACCTCCAGTTCGCCTCCGAGCTTCGAGCGGCCGTAGACCGAAACCGGGTTGGGCTGGTCCCACTCCCGGTACGGGGCCTCGGCTCGGCCGTCGAACACGTAGTCGGTGGAGACGTAGACGAGGTGCGCATCCACCAGCGCCACCCCTTCGGCCAGGTGGCGGGAGCCGAGCGCGTTGACGCGGTAGGCCCGGTCGGCATCGCCCTCGCAGGCGTCGACCGCCGTCCAGGCGGCGGCATGGATGACCACGTTCGGGCGGGTGCCGGTGATGGCCTGGAGCACGGCGTCGCGGTCGGCCACGTCGAGGCGGGCCCGGTCGGCGGCCACGACCTCAGGACGCGAGGGGCTCTCGGAAAAGACCGTGGTGAGGTCGCGGCCGAGCTGGCCTCCGGCGCCGGTGATGAGGACCCGCATGTCAGGTCGTGGCGGCCTTGGCGGCGGGAGCCGGCTGCCAGGCGGACTCGGCAGTGGGAGCCGGCTGCCAGGCGGACTCGACGACCGGCGCCCGGTCGCGGAGGGGTTCCCACCAGGACCGGTGGTCGGCGTACCAGTGAACCGTGTCCGCGAGGCCGGTGTCCCACTCGATGGTGGGCTTCCACCCGAGCTCGCGTCGAATGCGGCTGGCATCGAGGAGGTAGCGGCGGTCGTGGCCCGGGCGGTCAGGGACGATGGACTTGAGCGAGTCGGGCCGGCCCAAGATGTCGAGCACCCGGTCCGCCACCTCGTCGATGCTCGCTTCCAACCCGGTGCCCACGTGGTAGGTCTCACCAACCTGGCCCCTGAGGAGTACCGCCTCGATCGCCCGGCAGTGGTCGAGGACGTGGATCCACTCTCGGCGGTTGGAGGTCGAGGCGTACAGCGGGAGGTTCAGGCCGTCGAGGGCCCGGGTGGCGAATAGCGGAATGACCTTCTCGGGGAACTGGTAGGGCCCGTAGTTGTTGGCGCAGTT
>JAUTXM010000161.1 GCA_030838025.1 Acidimicrobiaceae bacterium | reverse complement strand
GCGGACGGAACGTCGACGCGGGACGCCCCCGTGATTCGCGTCGATGTCGACTGATCTCCGCCAGGTACCTGGGTCGCCGTGTCGCCGTAGTTTGCGCTGAAGCTTGCGCCCCCCAACGCCGGCTGGTGGGCATGGTCCGAGGCTGGTACAAGTGCGCGAGCGAGGCCGTAGCGCCACTCACGGGATCGGAGTGTTACCGAGCAACGGCAATCGTGCCGAACTAGGGCGGTATAGCCGTCGTCCAAACCGTCGCCAAGCCGGTCCCAGCCTCGCGGCAATCGGCCTCGACACGAGCGCTGCTACTTGCAGGTCGACAGCGACCATGTCAGACTGACATACGTGGAAGCCATTAACGAAGGAGCAGATCGGGAACAGGCCAAGCTCGCCTTACTTGAGGCCGAGCGGCAATATCAGCGCGCCCGGATCGATGACTACATCACCCGGCTTATCCGCGACACGGCAATGGTCGAGGCACATCGGGCTGGGCTGTCCTCACGCGAGATCAGTGATCTTCTGGGCGGTATCGGTCAACCAAATGTTGTTCGCGCCCGCCGTCGAGCCGAGAGCCACACCGGCGGCCTTGCCGACGGGCTGCTGTCACCAGCCGATGCCCTACGAGCTTCAGGCTTGGCTCCCGGGGCGTTTGTTGACGCCGTACGCCAGGGCCGAATCGAGCCGATACAGCCGCGGCCGGGAATGCACGTCTTTCGTGCCGACGACGTGAGAGGTCTCGCCGAGGCATCGCACGAGAGATGAATCAGGAGGAACGGCGGATCTGCTTCAGTCTCGATGAAGTCGCGAACATGGTCGGCGACCTGATGCGCATCGCCGACGATCTTCGGACTCACACCGTAGAAGATGTCAATGCCCGCCTGATCGACATGGTCTCAAACACGCTGCTCGATCGAGCATTTGGTGCCGCCTGACGTTGTGCCGGTCCCGCACCACCATTCCGCGCGCGAGCCGCCAACCCATTCGGGGGTGGACTGCCTGGTCGCGGCACAATACAGTGCGGGAAGGACGTGATGATGTTCCGGGACAGTCCTCTTTGTCCGTGGACCAAGTCGGCGCCGTTCGCGTTCGGCTAAAATCACGCCCTGTAGAGCAACATGACATCATGACGGAGGAAAGCGCAAGGCAGGTGAACTTGCCGTCGCCGAGTGCCACCTGCACCGACACTTTCTCGATGGGCAGGTTGTCCGCCTCTGTTGGCAAAGACCGCCGACCAAATCCTCAACCGCGGCAGAAGCCAAAGGGCTTCATTCACCAGACAGTAGGACCAATCGAGCAGGCGGTTGAGGCCGACTTCGAAGATCGCCGCGCCGCCGCCGCGGCGATCAAGTCGAACCTCTACTCGCTCGGCCGCTGCTCGGACCTCGCTGGCTCGGATGCCAGGGTGTGAGTTCATCACACACTGAGCGCCAGGCCACCCCGGTGGGATGGGAGCCATGGCGCAGGTAGTCACAAAGGTTGATGACGTTCCGCGTCGAGCCGCGGCCATTGAGCAAGCCCGGGCGTCAGCGCGACTGGAGGGCCTTGAACTGGACTCGGCGGCAGTCGCCCTGACAGAGCGGTACGCGGCCGGCGACTTGATGAGCGACGATCTTCTCGACGAAATGATCCACCTCCCACTTTGAGCGACGACCCGTACCTCATCCCTGGTAAAGACCCTGCGAGACCGACCCGGGCTCACGGTCGCCGACGAGCTCAGCCGCTTCGAAGCGCGGATGACAATCGTCCGCATTGCCCAGCTCTAGGAGTGATGTCAGCATCGTGACCGGCATGTGGGACCTACACCACCGACAACACTCTCACCACCACATCTTCCAGGATGTGTTCGAGTGGGCGGGGAAGCTTCGCACGGCGGACATGGCCAAGGACTGCAATGTGTCTTGCCGCCCCCAGTTCATCGAATCGGCCGCCGACATCTTCCGCGACTTGGCAGCCACGCGCCATCGTCGCGATCTCCCGCGGACCGAATTCGTGGCCGCCGGCGGCGAGCTGCTCTCCAAAGTCGACAGCCTGCACCCGTTTCGCGAGGACATCGGCAGACCACAGCGCGCGTTCCTAAGCCGGATGGCTGCTCAGGCCGGTTGGAGGATCGACTGGACCCTCCTTGAACCAGAGCGCAGCATCACGGCGTCCGTCGCTTCCTTCCGAGGTGGCGATCGTCCGATGGTCGAACTGCTCAACGAATGGTCACCGTTGCGAACTGACATCCCGAGGCCGGTTTCACTCGGCCCCAAACCCGCTCCCCAGCGTGTCAAGCAGCAGCCGGAGCCGTGTCCAGAATGGGAACCACATACGCACTTGCGGCAGTGTCAAAGTGCGGCCCGTATATGGCACGCTCGGCGTCGGAGGGTAGATGCGGAACCCTTCCGGCTCCCCCTCGCATGGCGCGCCCGCACTTCTGCACGAGCGAGCGACGGGAATCGAACCCGCGTTCTCAGCTTGGGAAGCTGATGTTCTGCCGCTGAACTACGCTCGCGGAGCGCCCCGTACCCTACCAAAGGTGCTGGTCAGCGGCGGTCCGCAGGTCCGAGCCGACGATCCGCGGGAGCGGCATGACCCTGGCGTGACCTTCACGTGACCGTACGAACCAACAGGTGAGGCCGCCAGGCAGCACCAGACGGCACCCCGATTTGACCACCCGACGGCGCCTGACCGAACGTCCGACGGAACCCCGGGAGGAACCCTTCGGAATAGCCGGGCTACGGTGACACCAGGCGCCCGAGATCGAGGCGCTGTTGGAAGTCGGCGGGGTCGAACGCCGCCGGATCGAACTGGGCGCCGACCCACTCGAGCATCGATTCGAGCTCCTTGTGGGGCCGGGCCCTTGATCGCCTCGAG
>JAUTXM010000206.1 GCA_030838025.1 Acidimicrobiaceae bacterium | reverse complement strand
CGGCGGTGCTGGTGTTCCGCTTCGCCTTCGAGGAGCTGGCGTTGCACCGGATCCAGGTGGCCATCATCCCCCGCAACCAGCCCAGCCGCCGGGTGGCGGAGAAGCTCGGGCTGCGAGAGGAAGGGGTGGCGTTCCGCTACCTGGAGATCAACGGGATCTGGGAGGACCACGTCCGTTACGCCATCACCGCCGAGGAATGGTGGCAGCGGCGCGACGACTACACCGCCGCCTGGCTCAGCTGATCCGATCCGGGCGGACCACGGCGGGTGAGTGGCGGAAGAAGGCCTCCACGTCCCGCTCGTAGCGGTAGTGGGGGTGGTCCTGGACGCCGATCCTGCGCAGCCGGTGGCCCTTGCGGAAGCTGTCGACGGCGCCCGCCGAGGTGTAGCGGTAGTCGAAGCCGGCCTGTTTGAGGCGACTGTTGTCGACGCCTCGCCCGTAGCGCAGCAGGTCGATCACCTCGTCAGGCAGTTCCACCAGCCCGAGGCGAGTCAGTGGGGCGGCGCTCCAGCCGGTCAGCACCGGCGGCATGAAGGCCTGCCGCTTGCCGACCATCGTGGCCACCTCGCTCCACGGCAGGCGCCCGTCGCCCGCCACGTTGTAGATGCCCGACAGGTTGGTCCGCATGGCGTATTCGAGCGCCCGGATCACGTCGTCCTCTTCGACGAACTGCAGCAGCGGGTCGAAGCCGAAGATGCTCGGCACCAGCGGCAGGGACAGCGCCTTGGAGATCGGTGTGACGATGTCGGTGCCCAGCACGTTGGCGAAGCGCAGGATGGCAACCGTCACCTGTGGGCTGTCCTCGGCGAAGTCCCGGAGGTAGCTCTCGACCTCGAGCAGCGATCGTTCCACCCGGGTCCGGGCCGCGGTGCTGCGTGTCATGTCCTCCCGGAACCAGGTTGGATCCCGGTGCGACGCCCCGTAGACCAGCGTCGAACCCTTGACCACGAGGTGGCGGACCGAGCTGTCGGCGGCGCCCGCCGCCGCAAGCAGATTCATGGTCCCGATGACGTTGATCTCGTGCAGCGATCGCCCGCTCATACGGGTCGAATCGACGACGAGGAATGTGTGCAGGATGGTGTCGACCTGGGTGGCCCGCACGATCCGCGACAGGATCGAGTAGCCCTGGTCGGCCCGCACGAACTCGGTGCGCTCCAGTTTCACGGTCGGATCAGTGGTGTCCAGACCGACGATGAGCTCGACCGACGGGTCGCGCTCCAGGGCTTGCGCCAACCGTCCGCCCCAGAACGACCCCAGCCCCGTGACCAGAACCCGCCGCCCCATCGTCGCTCAGCCGAACCAGATGCTGGAGCGCTCGGCCAGCATCTCGAGCAGGGTTTCCTGGAGCGACTGCCGGATCCCCTCGGAGGTGTCCATGATGCGGCTGCGGGAGTATCGGTCCTGGTCGGGCGCCACGTCCATGGTCACCGGGTCGAGCACCTTGAGCTTGAACTTGGCCGGGAAGTACATGAAGGGCCCAAGCAGCGGCCCGAACGCCAACATGTTTGCTGTCACGGGAAAATAGGGGAGCCGGGTGGCTTTGGCCACGGCGCTTGACTTCCACAAGGTGGGCATGGAGTCCTCGGCTCCGACGACCGCGATGGGAACGATGGGGACCCCGGCCCGCATTGCGATTTCGACGAACCCGCCCCGACCGAAACGGCGCAACTGGTACCGGTCCTTGTACAACTTGCCCGTCCCCTTGGTGCCTTCGGGGAAGACCAGGACGAGCTGGCGCTGCTGGCGTAGCAGCCGGTAGGCGTTGTCCGGGTGGGCCGGGACCCCGCCCGTGCGGGCCCACATGGTGCCGACCACCGGAATCGTGCGGAAGAGGTAGTCCGCGAGGCCGTACACCGGGCGGTGGAGTTCCTTCTCGACGCCGTGCATGATGACCGGGGCGTCGCTCGGGATGGCGCCCGCGTGGTTGGCCACGAGCAGCGCCCCGCCGTCGAGGGGGATCTTGTCGAGCCCTTCCCACTCGGCCCGGAACCAGTGCCGGTAGACGGGGTCGTACAGCCGCCGGGCGAGGGCTCGCATGCGCTCGGAGCGGCCCCACTCGTCGACATCGCCCAAGCGGGGGTCGGGCAGCGGCTCGGGGTCTGGGGCGGGTTTGGGCAGCGGGACCAGGGCCCGCGATCGGCTGGCCTCACCAAGTGAGCGACCTCCGGCCACGGCCGCCGATGCTACTGGGCCGTCGGCCGGCGTCGATTCCGCCGGCGGGCGTCAGCGGTGAAGCGGTGGATCGCTGCCGATCACTCTGCGGATGGTGTCGATCGAGGCGGCGTAGCCGTTGTCATCGATGTGGCGCGCGACGCTCGGCGATCGGAAGGTCGAGAGCAAGCCCAGCTGGCCGTACAGGCGCCCGACCACGCGCCCGACCAGCCGAGCCCAGTCCTGGTGGGCCGAGGTCAGCTCCCGGGTCGCCATGAGCTCGTCGGTTGCGACGAGGAACCCCGCCAGCGCCTCGACCTGGAGGCTCAGGGAGGTAAGGCAACGATGGCGGTAGGAAAGCGCAGTCGTCGGGCCGAGGGCCCCGAGGAAGTAGACCGGGTACCAGATCGCCCGGCCCCGCGGCTGG
>JAUTXM010000143.1 GCA_030838025.1 Acidimicrobiaceae bacterium | reverse complement strand
TCGGCGGTGAGCGGCAGCACGACCACGTTCCGCGCGTCCGGTAGGAGGCGGTCCAGCGTGGCGTCGAGCAGTGGGTCGAGCGCCCGCACTAACACCGGTCCGCGCTCCGCCCACGCCCGTTCCACGACCACGTCGGGGCGGACCGGCTCGGCTTGGTGTTCGATCGTGGTCGCCTGTTGGCTGGTCGCGTCGTGGCTTGCCGTGTCGTGGCCGGGGACCTTGTGGCTGGCCGTGTCGTGGCCGGGGGTCTGGGGGCCCGAGACGGTCGACATGGCGGTGGTGCCGTCGGGCAGCCGCAGCAGCACCGCGCCGCGGGCGAAGCCGAACGCCTCAACAGAGCGCGCCAGTAGGACCTGCATGATGTCCTCGGGGCAGGTCGTCCGTTCGAGGGCGGCGGACATCTGGGCCAGGCCCTTGAGCTCGTTGGTACCTCGGCGCAGCTCGCGTTCGTTGACCCACGAGTAGAAGGAAGTGCAGCCCGCCACCAGCCAGAAGGCCAGAATCGACAGGACGACCGCGCTGGTCGGGGGCTCTCTGACGGTCGTGCCCGGCGTGCCGACGAGGCGGCTGACCTGGGCATTGAATGCGAAGGTGTAGAGCAACACGAACACCAGCGAGTCGATGAGCGCCATGCGTAGGCCGGTGCGGTGATTGCCCAGCAGCGTGACCGCGATGAGATGGACGTAGAGAAGGAAGACCAGCTGGCTACGCGGCCCGCCAGTCGGCGCCATGATTAAGGCGATGTAGGCCACATCGACCAGCTGCATCACGCTCTGGATGTCGATGGACCACTTGGCTCGACGCCGGGCGGCCTCGGCCAAAATTGCGAACGCCATATAGGCCGCGGTGACGGGTCCGACGACCGCCACTCCGATCCCGATGACGCTCGGGGCGGCGGCAGCCACCACGAGAACCGTGAGGGCGATTCCGAACCGGACGACGAGCAAGGCTCCGAAGCGTTCGGCCAGCCGGTCGAGGTCGCGGTCAGGCAATGGCCGAGTGGCGCCTCGACGGAAGGCCCAGATCATGGCGAGTCGACCTGCTGCCCAGGTGACCCGTCGACCTGCTGCCCCGGTGAGCGGGCGGGGCGCCGAGTCGGACCGCCGGGCGGGCGAGTCGGACCGGGGGGCGGCCGCGGCGAACGCTTCTGCTGGCTGGCCGGCTCCGCCGCCGCCGCCATGCTGAGCTCGCCGAACAAGGGTGACCTCCTATGCGAAACGTCTCAAACGACTATCGACATGCTGCGGGCAGACCTTGAGCAATCTGCCCAGATTTTTCCCATTTGCCCGGAACCGCCGCGATCGGGCGACTTCAGTTGAGACGGGCACGTAGGGACCGAGCCTGCACCAGGAGGTTTTCGCCGCCCGTGCCGCTCGCTTCGGCCAGCTCCTCCAAGGCATCCGCGGCCTCTCCGAAGCGCCCGAGGTTGGCGAGCAGCTGCGCCAGCTCGGCCATCTCGCTGGGGTCGACGCCGGGGATGGCGGCCCGCAGCCGGCCGACCCACATCAGCGACTCGGGGTCCCGGCGGTCGAGGTAACTGCGCTTCAAGTTGGCCAGCATGCGGGCCAAGATCGATCGGGGCCGAGCACCCTCGAGGACCGACGCGGGCAAGGAGGCGGTGGCTCCGAACAGGCTGGTGAACAGGTCCGCGCACTGGTCGGCGTCGAGCATGCGGCCTTGGTGGAACGGGTCGATGAGCACTCGGGGCGTCGCGGTGTGGCGAACCAGGAAGTGGCCGGGCATGCCGACGCCCTCGAGGGGTACGCCGAGTCGGCGGCCGACCTCGATCATGAGCACCGACAGGGAGATCGGAATACCCATTCGGCGGTCGAGGACCTGGTCGAGGAACGAGTTGCGAGGATCGGAGTAGTCCTCGGTGTCGCCCGCGAAGCCCATGTCCTCGAACAGGAGATGGCGCAGCCCGTCCAGCGTGGGCTCCGGGCAGCGAGCCGCGACGGCATCAAGCCGGTCGAGCTGGGCACTGACGTCCAGCCCTGGGTTGGCGTGCGCTGCGAGGAGAAGGGCGGCATGGTCGAGGGCGAGGGCGTTTTCGGGGCCCTGAACAAGAGCGATGAAGGCGTCGGTCGCGGTCATTCGTTCATCGGTCGGTCATTCGTTCATCGGTCGGTCGTCGGTCGGTCATCAGTCTTCTTCGGTGCGGCCCCTCGTCGCGGACCACAGCGCACGGCACTCACGCGTTCCAGGGTACGGGAGCGGGCGAGGCACGAACGCTTCGGTCGGACCGGTTGGTCGCACCTGACCCGGCCCGGCACCAGCCTCAATGCGAGGATGCCCAAGCCAGCAATCGGTCCGCCTCCCAGGTGTTCACGACTCCCTCGGCGGGCACGCCGCAGGCGATAGCCCGCTCGCACCCGTTGATCTGCCATTCCAGCTGGCCAGGGGCGTGGGCGTCGGTATCGATCGACACCATGCAGCCGTGATCGAGCGCCCTGCGCAACAACCGTTTGGGCGGGTCGAGCCGCTCGGGGCGTGAGTTGATCTCGACCGCCTTGCCATGACGGGCGCAGGTTGCGAACACGGCGTCGGCGTCGAATGACGACTCGGGCCGACCCCGGCCGACGACGATGCGGCCCGTGCAGTGACCGAGGATGTCGGTGTCGGGATGCTCCATGGCACGAACCATCCGCGCCGTCATGCCCTCGGAGTCCATCCGGAGCTTGGAGTGCACGCTCGCGACGACGACGTCGAGCGAGGCCAACAGGTCTTCGTCCTGGTCGAGGCCTCCGTCTTCGAGAATGTCGACCTCGATCCCGGTAAGGATGCGAAACGGCGCCATCGCCTCGTTCAGCTCGGCGAGCACCTCAAGCTGCTGGCGGAGACGCTCTGGGGACAGTCCGTGAGCAATCGTCAGGCGGGGTGAATGATCGGTCAGGACCACGTAGGCGTGGCCCAGATCACGGGCCGCCCGCGCCATCACATCAATGGGGCTGCCGCCATCGGACCAGTCGGAATGGGTGTGACAGTCACCTCGGAGGGCCGCCCGCAGCTCGGCGACCGCCGGATCGATCACACGGGGGACTTCGGGCTCGGCCTCGGCTTCCAGCCGCGTCAGATACTGCGGCTGCTGCCCAGCCAGCGCCTCGACGATGACCTGGGCCGTCGTGTCGCCGATCCCTCGCAGGTCCCGCAACCGGCCTGAGGAGGCCAGCTCCGCCAGCCGGTCGGGTCCCGCCTTGGAGGCGGTGGCGGCGGCGCTGCGGAAGGCCCGGACGCGATAGGTCGGTTGGCGCGCCCTCTCCAGGAGGTAGGCAATCCGTTCGAGCGCCGCAACCGGGTCAATCGCGCCGTCAAGTCCGCCGTCGGCCGAGGCGTCGGTCCCCGCTGGCGCGGGGCGGTCGGGCTCGCCCGTTGGGTCATCCGCCACCGCCACCGCCACCTCCGTCACCACTGCGCTTGACCGTTGCTGGAGGCGCCAGAGGCGCTCCGGCGGTGTGCAGTATGCCGGTTGCCTGCACGTATTCGGACGCCGTGAGTTGCCCCTGCTGGTACCACTGGACGGCCTGGTTCACGAGGCTCGACGCTGCGCTCACCCGGCTGGCGCCTTCCGGCGTCGCCGCCACACTGTTCAGGCCGGCGGCCAGCTCGCCCGCGGCGGCGCTCTTGGACCGCGCCAGGCGAGCGGCAATTGCCTTGATCGCGATCGCCACAGGGTCGGTCGGCGCGGGGCCCACCACCGGCGGTGCCGTGGTCGCCGTTACCGTCGAGCGAGGGATCGCTGTCGTGGTCGTGACCCTTGGGGTGGTCGCCGCGGTGCTGGTCGCGCTCTTGCCCGACCCGGACTGCGCGACAATCAGGACCGCCACAAGCGCCAGGACCGCGCCAGCGACCAGGACCGGCAGCACCCACCGACGCCGATGGTGAGGTGCGAACGGCGGCTCGTGTGACCCCGGCAGTGGCCGAGTGGCCGACGCTGAGGCCGAGGCCGCCCCCGCGGGGATCGACGCCGGAATCGGAGGCGGCGGCGGCACCCGCAGCGGCGGGGGAATCTGCGCCCCGACCGGAAGGGGAACGGGCCGTCCCGCGGGCATGATCTCGGTGACCGGCGACGGCTGGCGGCGCAGGTCCGCAGCCATCGCGGCCGCGGTGGCATAGCGCTGCGCCGGATCCAACGCCATGGCGCGGCTGATCACCGAAACGAGCTGCCGGTCGGCGTCGGGCCGCAACACCAAAGGATCCTGGGCCGCGCCCTGCACGGCCGCGGCGGCGATGGCGACCGGGGTCGTGCCTGGGAACGGCTTTGTTCCGGTCAACGCCTCGTACAGCACCACGCCCAGCGAATACAGGTCGCTCTGCGGCGTCGCCGGCTCGCCCATGGCTCGCTCCGGCGCCAGGTAGGCCGCAGTACCGACCACCAAACCGACGCCGGTCAACGCGGCCGCCGTCTCGACGTTGGCCGCGTCGGCCGCAGGCGACTCGATGACTCGAGCGATGCCGAAGTCGGCGACCTTCGCCCGGCCGTCGGGTCCGAACAGGATGTTGGCCGGTTTGATGTCGCGATGGATGATCCCCGCCTCGTGGGCCGCGCCCAAAGCGCCCAGCACATCGCCCGCCAACCGGTGCAACCAGCCCAGGTCGACCGGCCCCCGCTTGATCGTGTCGGCCAGCGACTCCCCCCGGAGCCGCTCCATCACGATGTACGACCGGCCGTTGTCCTCGCCCGCGTCGTACACCGCCACCACATTGGGATGGGTCAAGCGGGCGGCGGCTCTCGCCTCGAGCTCGAAGCGCCGCCGTAGGTCGGCGACCGCCGCCAGATCGGGCCGGAGAAGCTTGACGGCCACGGGCCGGGCCAGGCGCTCGTCCCGACCGTCGTACACCTCAGCCATGCCCCCAGCGCCCAGCAGGGAGTGCAATCGGTACCGTCCGGCCAGCACCACATCCTCGATGGGTGGGCTGTCCACGACACAAGTCCTACCCAACTGGCAGACCGGGCGCACGCCGGCCCGCACGCGCCGCTCCCTGGCAGCGTCCGCATTCGCCCGCAGGCGCCCCGCGGGTCTGCGTTGGATCACGGCCACCGGGGCACAATGGGGTCGTGGCCCGACCAACCTCGCCTCGCCCGGCCGCGCTCCTCCTGACGGGAGGCGCCAGCCGCCGGATGGGGCGGGACAAGGCGGCCGTCGTCATCGCCGGCACGCCACTGGCGGAACGAACCGCCCACCTCCTGCAACTCGTGGCGGAACCGGTCATCGAGATCGGGCCGGGATTTACCTCCCTGCCGCGTACCAGTGAGCAGCCCCCGGGATCAGGTCCCCTCGCCGCCATGGCCGCGGGTGCGGCCGAACTCGCCCGATGCGAGTACGTCGGGGAGGTCCTCGTGGTTGCCACCGACCTCCCCCGTCTCACCGAGGCCTACCTGCTCCTCCTAGCCCGCCACCCGGTCCCGAACCCCAACCACTCGGTCGTGC
Source organism: Acidimicrobiaceae bacterium (assembly GCA_030838025.1). GTDB lineage: Bacteria > Actinomycetota > Acidimicrobiia > Acidimicrobiales > Palsa-688 > JALYXV01. The sequence goes on along the minus strand of JAUTXM010000143.1, from coordinate 37 downwards.
CCCGGGATGCGACCGGGAGGCCGCAGCCGCTGTGCGC
>JAUTXM010000083.1 GCA_030838025.1 Acidimicrobiaceae bacterium | reverse complement strand
GGCGGAGGGACGCCTCAGGAATCAGTTCCTCGGCTGACCATTCCGGCAGGTCGGTCCGGGGGAAGGACCAGGCCCGGCGGCCGGGCACCGACATCTCGAAGATGGTGGGCTCGGCGTCTCGCCCGATCAGGGGGGCCGACCGGGCCTGGCCGCCCGGCGCGGCGTCCACCGGCGGGGCCGACCCGGTTTGGCCGCCCGGCGCCGCGTCCACCGGCGGGGCCGCCACACCATCACCTTCTCCAGGGCCGCGGCGTAGGCGTCGATCTGGGCGCGGGTGCGCCGCTCGGTGACCGCGATCAGTAACGCGTCCAGGCCGTCCCCGTCGTCGGTCGCCATGCCGCCGGCAAGCCCGATAGGCACACCGGCGAGGAACCCTTCTTCGGCCATCCGGTCGACCACCACCGCCGGGTCGGCCGGGAGGCGCACCGCGAATTCCCGGAGGACGGGCGCGCCGACCAGCGGCTCGACGCCGGGGATGGCGAGCAGCGCGTCGCGGGCGTAGCGGGTGCCTTGGGCGCAGCGCAATGCCAGCTCACGCAGCCCGCTGGTGCCCAGCCAGGCCAGCTGCACCATGCAGCACACGGCAATGAGCGTCTGGTTGGTGCACACGTTGGATGACGCCTTCTCCCGCCGGATGTCCTGTTCGCGGGCCCGCAATGTGGTGACGTACGCCCGCCGACCTTCCACGTCGACCGTCTCGCCCACCAGACGTCCTGGCAGGCGCCGGACCAACTCGGCCCGGCAGGCGAACAGCCCCAGGTACGGCCCCCCAAACGACAGCGGGGTCCCGAATGGCTGGCCCTCCCCGACCACCACGTCGGCCCCCTGCGAGCCGGGGCTGCGAAGCAGGCCGGCCGATACCGGATCGGCCGCCACCACCAGGCGTGCCCCGGTTGCGTCGGCTGCCGCGCGGGCGGCGGGGAGGTCCTCCAGGCAGCCGAGGTAGTTGGGCGACGCCACGACCAAGGCGCCGGGAGCCCCCTTTTCCCCAGGTACTGCGGTGGTGGGCCACGCCGTGCGGCCGTCGTGGAGTGGGATGTCGACCAGCTCGTGGCCGCTGCCGGCGGCGAAAGTGGCGAGGGCGCCACGCCAATGGGGATGGAGCCCGCCGCTGACCCACACCGTGTCCCGGCGGGTGGCGGCGCTGGCCAGGTTGACCGCTTCGACCGTCGCCGCGGCGCCGTCGTAGAGCGACGCGTTGGCGATGGGCAGCCCCGCCAACCGGGCGACCATCGTCTGATACTCGAACAGCGCCTGGAGCACCCCTTGCGCCACCTCGGGCTGGTACGGGGTGTAGGCGGTCACGAACTCGGAGCGGAACGGCAGCGCCCGGGCCGCCGCCGGCACCCCGTGGTCGTAGGCCCCGGCGCCGGCGAAGCAGACCAGGCCGCCGTGGTTGCGCCCGGCCAGCTCCGCCAGGGCGTCGAGGGTGTCGGGCTCCGAGAGGCCGTCCGCCAGGTCGAGGCCGCTCGCCAGGCGCAGTGCGGCCGGGATGCAGTCGAACAGCTCGTCGAGTGACGTCAGGCCGAGCGACGCCAGCATGGTGGCCAGCTCGCCGTCGGTGTGGGGGACGTAGTGGCCCATCAGTTGCCCTTGCCGCTGCTGCCACCGCCGCCGCCGCCCTGGCCGGCCTTGCGGACGAATGGCAGAGGCGTGAGGGTGGCGGCCATTCGGCGGTCCCGGACCTCGATTTCGATGGAGGCGTCTGGGGTGATGCCCGGGGGCAGCAAGGCCAGGGCGATGCCATGGCCGAGCACCGGTGAGAAGTTGCCGCTGGTGACCTCACCCACCGGCGTGCCGTCGACGATGACCGGGCAGTGCTCGCGCGGTGGTTGGCGCCCGGAGGTGGAGAGGCCGGCCAGCTTGCGAGCCACCCCCGCGTGGCGCTCCGCCACCAGGGCGTCCTTGCCTCGGAACCCACTGGGCTTGTCCCATGCCACGACCCAGCCCAGTCCGGCCTGCAGCGGCGTGATCCCCGGTCCGAGCTCGTGGCCGTGCAGCGGCAGGGCCGCTTCGAGGCGCAGGGTGTCGCGCGCGCCGAGGCCGGCGGGCTGGACGCCGGCGTCGAGCAGGGCCTGCCAGAGGGCGCCGGCGGCATCGTCGGGCACCGCCAGTTCGACACCGTCCTCGCCGGTGTAGCCGGTACCGGCGGCCACGCAGGCGGCGCCCTGCCACTCGAAGTGGCGCACGTGGAAACGGGGCACCGACGCCGCCTCGGGTGCGATGGGCTCCAGGCGTTCCCGTGCCGCGGGCCCCTGGACGGCGACGATTGCCCGGGTCGTGGTGACATCCTCCGCTCGGCCGGTGCCGGTGCCGGTCAGGGCGCCAACCACCCGGTCGGTGTTGGAGGCGTTGGGCATCACGTCAAAGACGTCGTCGTCGACCCACCACACGATGATGTCGTCGACCACCGACGCATCGGCGGGATCAAGGAGATGGGTGTATTGGGCCCGGCCCGGTCCGATCTTGGTCAGATCGTTGGTCAAGGTGCCTTGGAGGCGGTCGAAGGCGTCGGCTCCGCTCACCCGCACCGTGCCCAGGTGGCTGACGTCGAAGGCGACGGCGCCGTGGCGGCAGGCCAGGTGCTCGGCGATGGTTCCAGCCCGATAGGCAAGGGGCATGTCCCACCCGCCGAACGGGACCATCTTGGCCCCGAGGCGACGATGCGCCGCGTCGAGGGGCGAGCGGCGATCATCAGGGTCCCTCATTGCGGGCAATCTACCGGGGGTCTAGGCGGTTGCCGTCCACTCGCTTTCCAGCCCGAACTTCATCAGCAGGTTGACGTAATCCCGCAGGTACAGCACCTGGACGTTGACGTCGGGGCGCAGCTCCCGCAGGCGTCGCACCTTGCGGTTCTTCTTGGTCACCAGGCGCTGATTGAGGGTCGTGAGCTCGATGTAGCGGTCGAAGGCGGGCAGGTAGAAATCGGGACGGAAGGCCTGGAGGGGCCGGCCCTCGTCGTCCCATTCGAGGATGAACTCGGTGGGCTCGTAGATCCACGCGATGCCGTAGAAATCGAGCAGACCGGCAAAGTTGCGCTCCGAGTGGTGGGCGAAGCGGGGGCTGTGCACCGCCGCGCCCATCGCTTACGCCCCCAACTCGAGGATGGCCGCGTCGACCTCAGAGACGACCTTGGCCATGGGCACCGTGATGTTGAACATCACCTGGCCGCCCTGCAGGAGGTCGATGATTTCCTCACCCGAGCGGAGCAATGCCCGGTCCTCCTCGATGACGAGGTTGGCGGCCGCGATGTCCTCGCCGCTCGATCGCAGGCAGTCGATCGCCTTTCGGGCGTGGCGCAGGTCGATGCCCGCATCGAGCAACCGCTTGATGACCTTCAGCTGGAGGAGGTCCAGATACGAGTAGCGACGCTGGGTGCCGCTCCCCCGGGCCTCGCTGATCGACGGCCGCAGCAGGTCGGTCCGGGCCCAATAGTCCAACTGCCGGTACGTGATACCGACGATCGAGCACACCTGCGGTCCTCGATACCCCTCGTCCGGCTGTTTGTCGCCAGCCATTCGCCTCTCCCCTTGTGCGATCGGTCACAGCGGCGTAGTTACGCCAATGTGACCGAGAATACGCCGACCGTGGGCGGCCGTCAATCGCAGGTCGATCGCACCTCGGGAGGCCCCGGTCTCCAGCTGCCGATGGGCGTGGCAGTCAGGGGCTGAAGTCCTCGGGCTTGACGCCCTCGATGAACTCCCGGAACTTGCGCTCGAGCTCGTCTTGGTCAGGGCCGGCCTCGGGCTCGTCGTCGGGCTGCAGCACCACGCCTTCGGCGTCGAGCAGCGCCTCCTCGGCGTAGATGGTCGTGCCCAGTCGGGTGGCGAGGGCGATGGCGTCCGAGGGCCGGGCCGACACGGTGTGGCGGCGCCCACCAAGGGTGAGGCGGAGTTCGGCGAAGAAGGTGTTCTCCCGCAACTCGGTGATCACCACGCAGTCCACCACCGCTCCGAGCTCGCCCAAGATGTCGCGCATGAGGTCGTGGGTCATCGGCCGGGCGGTGGGAACGCCTTGGAGGGCGTAGGCGATCGCCGTGGCCTCGGCCGCGCCGATGTAGATCGGCAGCGTCCGCCGGGCGCCTTCGGCCTCCTGGAGCAAGAGGATCGGCGTGTTCGTCGGAAGCTCTACTCGGACGGCGGCCAGGTGCATCTCGACCATGGGAGAAAACTTACCTCCTGTAGAGCGCGTCGAAGTAGGCATTGGGATCGGCCCGCAGCGCGTGCACATCCGCGGCGATGATGCGGTCGAGGTTGCGGAAGCGTTCCCCGAAATCCATCCCGTAGCCCACGACGAACTCGTCGCCGATCTCGAAGCCGGCGAACCTGATCGGCACCGGCACCAGCCGGCGGACCGCCTTGTCCAGCACGGTGCACACTTCGACGGTCCGCGGTCCTCGCCGGCGCAGCTCGCCCAGGACGTAGGTGGCCGTGAGGCCGGTATCGACGATGTCCTCGACGAGGACCACGTCGCGGCCCCAGATGTCGGCTTCGAGGTCCTTGACGATGCGGACCCGACCCGTTCCCTCGGTGTAGGCGGAGATGGCCAGGAAGTCCACCGAGACGTCGATGTCGACCGCCCGGATGAGGTCGGCGAGGAACGGCACGCTGCCTTTCAGCACCCCGACGAGCAGTACCCCGGTCGGGTAGGCGCGGCTCAGCTCGGCCCCCAGACGGGTCACCGCGGCGCGCAGCTCGTCGGGGCCGATCAGCTGGCGGGGCGGGGGGGCCACCGCCGCCGGGACCATCAGAACGCTTTGCCGAGCGCCTGGCGCAAGAGGGCCCGGCGCAACTCGCTGCTCAGCCGACCCAGCTCCTCGAGGGCGGTGGCCGCGTGCTGGCGGGCCTGGGGGTTGCGCTGCTTGACCAGCGGCATGACGATCTGTTCGAAGAGCGCCGATTCCCGCTCGGCTGCGTTCTTGTACATCCGGAGATGGCGGGCTTCGACGCCGTGGCGGGCAAAGCCCCCCGCCAAGGCCGCGATCGTCGCTGCTTCTTCGTCGAAGTAGGCCGTGCCCCCGACGTCGCGGCTGCCGATCAGCCCGAAGCCCGCCAGCTCGTCGATGGCCTGCTCACTCAAACCGGTCACCTCCGCCAGCTCGTCGAGGGTGTAGTTGCCTCCTGAGGGTCCCGGGGCGATCGACGTGCCAATCGGGGCCGCGGGGGCAGCCGCGATCACTTCGGGGGGAGCCTCGACCACCGCCGGACCGTCGGGGTGGTCGACCAGGCGGCCCTTGATCACCTTGAGGGGCAGGAAGTTCTCCCGCTGCTGGCGCAGGATCCAGCGGAGTCGCTCGACGTCCTCCTCGTAGAACTTGCGGTAGCCCGACGGTGTGCGCTCCGGGTCCAGCAGGCCTTGGCTCTCGAGGAAGCGGATCTTGGAGATGGTCACGTCGGGAAATTCCTCCCGAAGCAGCGAGAGGACCTCGCCGATGGAAAGATGGGCCCGCTCGGCCACCGTCCTACACCTCGTTGACTCCGGCCAGGAAAACCAGCCGGAACTTGCCGATTTGCACTTCGTCGCCGTTGCGCAAGGTCCCCTCGTCGATGCGCTCTCGGTTGACGTAGGTGCCGTTCAGGGAACCGACGTCGCGAACCAGATACCCGCTGGTCTGGCGGAGGAACTCGGCATGGCGCCGCGAGACCGTGATGTCGTCGAGGAAAATGTCGCTCTCAGGGTGACGGCCCGCTTCGGTTCGTTCGTGCTCGAGGACGAATCGGGACCCGGCATTGGGCCCCCGCTTGACCACCAGCACCCCGAACCCTTCGGGCACCTCGTCGATGGTGACCGAGACCTCGTCGTCGGCCACCTCGCCGGCCGACTCGAGCGGCAGGAACGTGATGGTCGTCGAACTCGACTCGTCATCGGCGCCGTGCTCGAGCACCGCGCCGCATGACGAGCAGAAGTTGGAGCCGGAAGGGTTCTGGTGCCCGCACTGGTTGCAAAACACGCCCGTCACCGGCGTCTTTTCCCCCTCGCCATCCTGCTAAGCCGATATCAACTGGCGATACGACTCAGCATCCATCAAGGTGCCGTACTCCGAGCTGTCGTTCATCTCGATCTCACATATCCAACCGGCGCCGTACGGGTCCTCATTGATGCGCTGCGGGGCGTCGACCAGGTCGTTGTTGACCTCCGTCACGCTGCCGTTCACCGGTGCATACACGTCTGACACGGACTTGGTGGATTCCACCTCGCTGAACGAGTCGCCGGCCGAAACGGTGGCCCCGCGCTCGGGAAGTTGGACGAAGACGACATCGCCCAGCGCATCTTGAGCGTAGTCGGTGATCCCTACCCGGGCGCGAGAGCCGTCCGCAAGCACCCACTCATGGTCGCTGGTGTACCGCCGGTCATCGGGAACATTCACCGCAGGTGACCCTACTGGACGCGCCGCCGTCGAGGTTGTACCGACGAGCGGTGCGGCCCACCGGCGCGTCCTTGGGCGCCAGTGAATCCGGCGTGGAAGTGCTGGTCAGGGTGCTGCCGCTCGCCGGCGCGCCCCCGGGCGGGCGACCGACGGCGGTCGCTAGCCGACGGGGAGGGCGTCGGCGGCGCGCGCCGCCATGACGTGCGCTTGCCCCGCGACTCGCTCGACGGCACCATTCGAAGCGACGTCACCAGCCATGTCCCTCGCCCGATCAATCGCGTCGTGGGCGGTGGCCTGAACCTTGCCCGCGGCCGCCGACAGGTGGGGGACCACGCCGACATCGGGGGCCTTGCGGCGGGCGCTCTTCGAAGCCCGCTCCGCCCGCTTGGCGAGCACGGCCCTCTGGGCCTCGGCCTTCTTGGCGGCCTTCTGGGCCGCCTTTCTCGTGGCCTTGAAGGCCTGGTCGGCGAGGTTGGCGCCCTTCGCTTTCTTCGCCTTCTTCGCCTTCTTTGCTGCCTGCTTGGCCGCCTGCTTGATCGCCTTCTGGGCCCGCCGGCTGAGCTCGGATTTCTTGGCGGCCTTCGTGAGGTTGTGGACTTCGGCTGCGAGATCGATCTTTCGGGCTTTCTTGGCGGCTTTGCGGGCCCGCTTGGTCAGGTCTGCGCCGACGTCGGAGGATCTCGCTGCGTGGGCCACATGGGCGGCCTGCTCGGAGAGATCGGCGGCACGGCTGGAGGCCGCCGTAACGACGCTGGCGGCTGCGTCCCGGGCGCCTTGAAGCGTGTTCTTCGCTGAGTTCCTGGCGGATCTCCTGGACCGCTTGGACCCGCGGGCGCCCTTGGCGGCGGCCTTGGCGCTTTTGGTCGCGACTCTGCCGGCGTTCTGGGTGGCGGACCTCGTGGTCTCCAAGGCGTGTTTGGCCGCCTCCTCGGTCGCGACGCCGGCCGCGACCGTCGCGCCGATGGCCTGCTTGGCTGCCCGGCGGGCCACCCACGGGACCGACGGACGACCGCCGGTGTCGCCCGCCGCCAACACCAGGCCGCCCAGCATGGCGACGTTCTTCAGAAACTGGATCCGCTGCTGCGCCCGCCGCTCCTCGTCGACCTCTTCCCAGAAGCGGTGTCCGGCGTAGGTGGTCGGGACCAACGATGCGGCCAGGACGACTGCTGACAGCCGGCGGCCTTTGCCCAACGCCAGCATGGTGCCCGCCACGACCTGGACGCCCCCGTTGATGCGCACCAGTTTGACGGTGTCGGTCGTCGGCAACCGCAGGGCCGCGGCGATCATCGGGGCCACTTCGTCGGCCACCTTTGCCTTGCCCTCGGGGTCGCGCAGTGCGTCCAGACCTCCGTAGATGAACATCCCGGCCAACATGGGCCGAGCCAGCGCTCCAGACACAGTCATACGCCGGGTATACCCGGCCGGCCAGGGGACTATGCCGCCCGCGCAGCGGCCGCAGCGGCCGCGGGCGTAGCTCAGCGAATCATCTGGCGGATGCGGCGGGCGTGCTCCTGGGCGCGCGTCTTGGCGTCGGCGTCGGTCGCGGCCTCGGCCCAGACGTGGGTGAGCGGTTCTTCCGGGTCAGGCACCACCAGCGCCCAGCCGTCCTCATAGAGCACCTTGACCCCATCCACCAGCTCATGTTCCCGGTCCTTGGTCTGCTCGACCACCAGCCGCATGACCGACCCCTTCTTCTCCCAGGGGGTAACGACGCTCTCGTGGGCGATGTGCACCCGAGGCAGGCCAGACACCACCCGCGACAGCCGCCGGCCGCTCGCCGCGAGGAGCCCGAGGGTCTTGACGAAGGTGGCAACACCGTCGTACGCCGGGAGGAAGGAAGGAAAGATGAAGCCACCCTCCTGGCTGGCGGCGAAGTCGACGCCGGGCATCGACGCCACCTCCATCAGATGCGGCGTCGACAGCTTGGTTTGGATGAGCGTGGCGCCCGCCGCCTCGCACATCGCCTCGGCCGCCCGGCTCGACGACACCGGGAGTGCCACGGTCGCCTTGCCGGTCGTGCCGAGCACCAACTCCAACAGCGCCAGCAACGCCTCGTCGTCAGTCAGCACGTGGCCGCTGTCGTCTATCAGGGTGAGATGTTCTCCGTCGGAATCGAACACCGCCCCCACATGGGCGCCCGCCGCCCGGACCAGGTCGGCGACCTCACCGGCGTGACGCCAGCGGTCGAACGCCATCGCCTGGCGGGTGTTGGCGTAGGGATTGACGGCCAGCACCTCGGCGCCCAGCTTGGCCAGCACTTGGGGCATCACGAAGCTGGCAGCGCCGAAGGCGTAGTCGAGCACCACCTTGAGGCGGGCCGACTGGATGTCTTCGACGTTGATGTGGTCGATCAGGACCGAGGTGTAGTGCTCGGTCGTGCGGGCCGGGAACTTGATGTCGCCGATCTCGCCCGCCAGTGCCCGCCGGAAGTCCTCCCGGTAGAAGAGCCGCTCGATCTTGCGCTGCGCCACCTCGTTGAGGTCGATACCCGACGCGTCGAAGAAGCGGATCACGACCGACTGCGGGTCGTCCGGTGCCAGGCGTACCGTGACCCCGCCCCCGCTGGGCTCGCCCCGCACGTGAAAGCGGGTCAAGGGGATCGTGGCCACCTCCAGGTCGTTGACGTCGATGCCCGCGGCGTTGAGTCCCACCATGAGCGCCCGTTTCAACATCCGGGCGGCCCGGCTGGTGTCCCGCGACGTCGTGACCGTCGATCCTCGTTTCAAGGTTGTGGCATAGGCCATCGCCAGGCGAACCGCGAGCTCCGGGGTGACGTCGACGTTGGCCAGTCCCGAGACGCCGAGGCGCCCGAACAGGTTGCGGGCCCCGCGCGACTCCCACACGATCGAGGAGTTGACGATGGCGCCGGGCTCCACGGTCTTGAACGGGTACACCTTGACGCCAGGATTGATGACCGCGTGTTCGCCCACGAAACACTCGTCGCCGACTACGACGCCCTCTTCCAGCTGGGCCGCCCGGCGGATGTCGGTCGAACGCCCGACGACGCATCCTCGCAGGCTGACTCCGGGGCCGAGATAGGCGTTGTCGTGCACGATCGCCCGGTGAATGAAGCCATCTTCGGACACCCGCACGTTGGATCCGAGCACGGTGTACTCACGAAGATGGGCGTTGGCCTCGATGTGGCAGTAGTCCCCGATGACGACCGGACCCTGCACCTTGGCCGCCGGATGGACCTCCGAGCCCTCACCCAGCCACACACCGTCGCCCAGCCGGAAACCCGGGATCTCGAGGGCCACCTTCTCGTCGAGCACATCCTGGTGGGCCCGGACGTAGGCCTCGATCGTGCCCACGTCCTCCCAGTACCCGTCGGTGACATAGCCGAACAGGGGCTTGCCGGCCTCGAGCAGGGCGGGAAACACGTCGCTCGAGAAGTCCGACGATTTGTCGCGCTCGATGAAGTCGAAGATCTGCGGCTCCAGGACATAGACACCGGTGTTGATGGTGTCGCTGAAGACCTGGCTCCACGTCGGCTTCTCGTGGAAACGCTCGATCGACCCGTCCTCCCGGGTGATCACGATCCCGAACTCCAGCGGGTTCTCCATGGACTTGAGCCCGATGGTCGCCAGTGCGGATTTGCTGCGGTGGAACTCGACGATCGCCCCGAGGTCCATGTCAGTCAACACGTCGCCGGAGATGACGAGGAACGTGTCGTCGAGCTGGGCCATGGCGTTTCGGACCGACCCCGCGGTGCCCAGTGGCGTTTCCTCGGCGGCATACACGATCCGCACGCCGAACTCGGATCCGTCGGCGAAATAGGTGCGGATGGCATTGGCCCGGTAGGCCACGGTGACCACGATGTCGTCGAAACCGTGTTCCGCGAGGAGCTTCACGATGTGCTCCATCATCGGCACGTTGGCAATCGGCATCATCGGCTTGGGCTGATTGC
>JAUTXM010000082.1 GCA_030838025.1 Acidimicrobiaceae bacterium | reverse complement strand
AACTGGTACCCCTCGGGCACCACCCAGATGGTCAACGTCGGTTGCACCAACATGGCTGGAGTCGCCACGGACAGCTACTTCCAGGCGGCATTCACCCGATAGGCAACTCCGAAGCGTCGCTGGCGGTGGGCCCGGGAGGTCTCCGGGCCCACCGCCGCGTCCGGGCCCCCATTGCGCACGTCGAGTTGGGCCATGTCTGCGCTGGGATGGCTCAGCACAAAACCCACTGCCGCACCGTGCAACGCAACCGGTGTATCCAAAGGCACGACGACCATCACTGCCAGCCTCGATACGATCTCAGGCAAGGTGACTCTGAAGGTGAGCTGAATGCGCTCGACTGGTCCCGAGGCGTGGGTTGCCGCCGCCCGATCTTCCCCGTTTGATCGAGGTTCTGGACCACTGCGAGGTTGAGCACAGGACCAGGTGACGGGGTCAACAAGGCATACCGAGCAAGTAGACGAGCACGTACATTCTTGGGGTGGCGCCGGTCGTGAACCCCGAAGTCGGTGTGGCTGAGTTGGTGGCGCTGTTGTCGTTGGGGACGGATCTGGGTCTGGGGCAGCCGATGGAGCACATGATCCGGGCGTGTTTGATTGCCTTGCGCCTCGCCGAGATCCTGGAGTTGAGCGAGTCCGAGCGCTCCGTCGTCTACTACGCGGGGTTGCTTGCCTGGGTGGGGTGCCACACCGACGCCTACGAGCAGGCCAAATGGCTGGGCGACGACCTCACGCTCAAATGCGACGCCCACTACGCCTACGATCTCGGGCGACCCGGCCCGGCCGCGGCTTTCCTGCTCAAGCACATCGGCGGCGCGGGAAGGCCGCTGTTGGCACGAGGAAGGGTAGGCATGGGTTTCCTTGGCGAGGGACGCCGCGCCCTCGAGGCTCTGGCGACAAACCACTATCTGGCCACCGACGAGTTGGCAGGCGGCCTGGGACTGGGCGACGACGTCCGGGCCAGTCTCAAGGAGAGCTATGAACGGTGGGACGGCACTGGTGCCTTCCACTTGAAGCAAGACCAGATCTCGCTCAGCTCGCGACTGATCAACCTGGCCGACGTGGTCGAGGTCTTTCGTCGCACAGGTGGTGTCGAGGCCGCGGTCGCTGTCGCCCGGGAGCGAAGGGGTACCCAGTTCGACCCTGCCCTGGTCGACCTGTTCTGCGATCAGGCGGCCATGTTGTGCAGCGACATCGATGACGCGACGAGCTGGGACCGGGTGATCCGGTCAGAACCGTCCCTGGGATCGAAGATGAGCGACCGGGACCTTGACGTCGCCCTGGCGGCGATCGGCGAGTTCGCGGAGCTCAAGTCGCCGTGGTCAATGGGACACTCCGGTCGAGTGGCCGACCTGGCCAAGGCCGCCGCCTGCGGCTTGGGGCTGCCACCGGGGGACGTGGCGATGCTGCGACGGGCGGCTTTGGTTCATGACATCGGGCACCTCGGGGTCTCAAACGCCGTTTGGGACAAGCGCGGCCAGCTCACCCCCGCGGAAATGGAGCGGGTGCGGCTCCACCCTTACCTGGCCGAGCGGATGCTGTCCTTCGTGGCGGCGCTGTCGCCGCTGGCTGCCATCGCTGTCCAACACCATGAACGCCTTGACGGCACCGGCTATCCCCGAGGGTTGTCGGGGAACGCGATCACGCAGTCGGGGCGGATCCTTGCAGCCGCGGATGTCTACAGCGCCCTCACCGAGATGCGACCGCATCGTCCGGCCTTTGGGCATGACGCAGCAGCGGCGGAGCTGCGGTCACAGGTGACTGGGGGCCGCCTCGACGGCGACGCTGTCGCGGCGGTCCTTGCCGCCGCCGGGCACCGGGCGGCTCGTCGGCGTGAGTGGCCCTCTGGATTGACCAGCCGCGAGGTCGAGGTGCTGCGGCTGGTGGCGCTCGGCCTGTCCAACAAGGAGATCGCCGAACAGTTGGTGATCTCCACCAAGACAGCGGGCACCCACGTCGAGCACATTTACACCAAGATCGACGCAACAAACCGGGCCCAGGCCAGCATCTTCGCCATGAAGTACGGCCTCATGGCCGACACCTAGTGCCCGGACCCAAATCTCTGCGCCCCCCCGAGGCGACGCCGGCAAACAACTGAGTCACGCGCCAATTCAGAGTTGGCCCGGCGCTCCAGGAAGAATGAATTGGAGAATCGCCTGAAGATCAGGCAAACACCCGATGACTGCCATATCGGTTCGCCGTACCGTCGCGCCCAAGGGATTCGACGCGGCTGGAGAGAGAAATGAAAGTCCAAGATGAAGGCGTGCAGGTGGCCGACAGTTCGGCCCGTGCCAACGGGATCGACATTCACTATGTCGAGGCCGGGCGGGGAAATCCGCTGTTGCTGTTGCACGGTGGCGTGGTGTCCACAAATCCCATCTGGGGCGACGTGCCCGTTTCGTACCACTCCCACATGGCCCGGTTGGCCGAGCATTTCCGGGTGATCGCGCCCGACACCCGAGGGTGCGGACGGACCGCTCACTCCGGCGGCGTCATCACCTGGGACCTGCTGGCCGACGACATCGTCGCTCTCATCGACGTTCTCGGCCTCGGCCGGCCCCTGATCGCGGGGTTCAGCGAGGGCGCCATTACAGCAACCGTCGTTGGTATCCGCCACCCCGCCTCGATACGGGCCGTGGTGAACGACGCGGGCTTCGATCTGTTCAACCCGGCGTCGCCGACCTTCCCCATGATGCGCCAAATACTCGGAGGGAGTCCGACTGCGACCCAAGCCGACCCCGACGCAGCCGCCCGGTCCTTCGAGCAGTCAGACCAGATGCGCGCCGCATTCGCCTTGCTGAAGGCCGACCAAGACAGCGGCCAGGGCGACGGCTACTGGAAGGAATACCTCCGTCTCGCCTTCCACCGCCTGACCGAACAGCCCGGGTACACCGTCGCCGACCTGGAACGGATTACCGCTCCGACACTGATACTCGGTGGCGACCGAGACGAATTCTGCTCGCCCGAAGAGGCAGTCGCCGCCTACCGCGCCCTTCCGTCTGGCGAGCTTGCGATCATGCCCACCACGCCCCACATCATCACGCCCACCAAAGTGACGCACATGATCGAGTTCCTCGAGCGCCAACTCGCCCCAGCCCGCTGATCGTTCGGGTCGAGGGCGTGGGTACGAGGTGCCCACATAGCGGATGTCCGGCCCCTTGACACTGGCATGGTCCCCCAAACTGCCAATCGATCGAGTCATCGACGCCCCGCGTGCGCACGTACGTTCCACTCTTATGGCGACGTACAGGAGGGTCGGCTGGACCGCACGAATCCGAGGGCGGGGCCATAACCTCGCGTGCGTGACCGATCTCAAGGTGCCACCGCGCTTGACGTGGGACCAGGTGCTGGTCTGGCGCATGAAGCGCCAGTGGCTGAGCGAGACGACAGCGGGTTCCGCGGTCGATGTCGTACGCCGACTGGCGGGAGTACAGGCACAGGTGCCCTCCGCCGCCGTCGCCGCCGTCGCAGC
>JAUTXM010000067.1 GCA_030838025.1 Acidimicrobiaceae bacterium | reverse complement strand
CCACGAGGTGTTGGACCCGCTCGAGTTCCGCCTCGACTCCATCTGCGGTTTGCTGCCAGTCCGCCGACTCGGGATGCGCCCGGTCGACTTGGAGCTGTGTCAGGGCCGACGCCAGGGGGCTGCGCAGCTCATGGGACGCGTTGGCTACGAAACGCCGCTGCCCGGCTTGAGACTCCTCAAGACGCTGGAGCATGTCATTCATGGTGCGAGCCAGTCGACCGATCTCGTCACGGCCTCCGGGGTCGGGTACGCGACGGTGCAGGGCCCGCCCCGAGATCTCGGCCACCTGGGACCTGATCGCCTCGACCGGAGCGAGCGCCCGCCCGGCCAGCAACCAGGCGGTCAAACCCACTAGGGCCAGCAGGAACGGGACGCTCGCGGCCACGGCCGTGCCGAGCGTTGCCACCGTGTGCCGGGCCGGATCGAGAGATGCCGCGGCCACGACCGTCCACGGGCCCCGAGGCGTGTCAACCGAACGCCACGCCACACGGAACTCGCCCTGCTCCCCGACGGGCAGACCGCGAACAGTCATCATCCGGACCGTCGTGGCCGTGGGCGTGGGGTGGATCGTCACGAACGGGCGCTCGTCGGCGACGTTGTCGCTGGCAGCCAGCACCCGGCCCGAGCCGTCGATCACCTGTACGACCACACTGTCGTCCCCGGGAACCGCCAATACCGTGGGCACAGTTCCCCCTGCGACGATGTTGGCCACGGCCTCGACACGAAGCCGGGCCGACGCGTCGACCCCCGAGGTCAACGTCACCGAGAGCGTCCGGAGGAGAACCAGGCCGGCCACCACCAGGGCGGCGCCGACCACCGCCACCGCCACCAGCGCGGTACGGGCGCGCACCGACCGCGGCCGCCGACGGCCGGTCCGGACGCTCATGCGCCGTCAGCCAGTCGGTAGCCAGCCCCCCGGGCGGTCTCAATCGTATGCCGGCCGAAGGGAGCGTCGATCTTGCGCCGGAGGTAGCCGACGTACACCTCGACGACATTCGGGTCGCCGTCATACCCGAAATCCCAGACATGCTCCAGCAGGTCCGCCTTCGATACCACCTCGCCAGGGTGGCGCATCAGGTACTCGAGGACCGCGAACTCGCGTGGCGTCAGGCTCAGCGGCTCGCCGCCGCGATCAACCGACCGCGACGCCGGGTCAAGCCGGAGGTCGCCGACCGCGAGCACAGCGGGACGCCGACCGACCCCCCGGCGCATTAGGGCCCGGAGGTGCGCCAGTAGCACCACATAGGAGAACGGCTTTGACAGGAAGTCGTCGGCTCCGGTGTCGAGGGCTTCGGCCTCGTCATATTCGCCGTCCTTTGCCGTCAATATGAGGATTGGCGTCCAGTTGTCCTCTTCGCGCAAGGTGGCGCAGATCTGGAAGCCGTTCATGCCCGGGAGCATGATGTCCAGGACCATGGCGTCATAGGACTGACCACGGGCGCGCCATAGCCCAACTTGGCCGTCGGGAGCTACATCGACCGCGTAACCCTCGGCCTCCAGGCCGCGTTTTAAGGCCCCCGCCAGCAGCCGTTCGTCCTCCACGACCAGGATCCTCATCATCCGCCTCCTCGAACTCTGCTGGCCACCACCATGCTGCCCATCTGCGGCTGTGAGGACCCTGAGAGGTCTCTCAGGCGCTCAGCGATGTCTCAGCATCAATTTCGCACCATGGCGTGACAACCGAAACCGAAAGGGAATGCACAACATGAGACTCTCTACCAAGCTCGCCTCGGCGGCAGGGGCGGTCTGCCTGGCCGGCACCGGAGCGCTGGCTGCGCTCAGCGGCGGCTCGGCCGCCGCAACTGTCCCCGCGGTGGTGCATTTCGCCAGCACCAGCCAGGCGGCACGGAGCCAGGTCAGCCCGACCCCGCCGCCAAGCAGCTCCACGGCCAATCCCGGTGCTGAAGCGCCCGACACCGGGGCCGAAGCCACGACCGAGCCAGCGAACGAGCCGGCAAACGAGCCTCAGCTGCCCGGTGGCGGCCACGCCGACGCCCCCGGTGCCACGGCGGACCACCAGTTCGAGGGTGTGGAGTAGGACCCGGTAGCTGGCTGCGGCCCGGGTCAGCTCCCGACCCGGGCCGCATCCGCCGCGATGACTTGCCAACGCGGCCTGGCGCGACCTGACGGCACCAGGTAGGGCAAGCTTCTCCCTCAGATCCATCGTCGGCAAGCGCGGCTGAAGGGGCGGCGAGTGAGGCTGAAAGGTTCGTCCGGTCGCCACGGCTCGGACGCGGTACGGGCGGCACTGGCGTTGCTAGCGCTGTCGATCAGCGCCTTGGTAGCACGAGCGGCCCACCCCAACGTCGTCGAACTGAACGCGTTCCGCCTGATAAACGAGCTCCCCGCGGCGTTCGGCCCGCCGCTGCTTGGGATCATGCAGCTCGGTGCCCTGGCGTCGGTCCTGGCGGTCGCGGCGGTTGCTGCGGTGCGGCACCGGCCTGGTCTGGCGCGGCGCCTGCTTGCCGGCGGCGTGGCCGCCTGGGCGGTGGCGAAGGTGCTCCAAGGGCTCGTCGACCAGGAACCGCCCGACCTCATTCTCGGAAAGGTGGTGCTCCACAGTTCGGTGACCGCAGGGCTGGCGTTTCCCGCTACCCACGTAGCGGTTGCCGCCGCGTTGGCTACGGTCGCGGGTCCTTACCTGTCGCGTCCCAACCGCAGGCTCGCGTGGATCGGTGTATTCGCCATTGGTGTCGCCCGCGTCTACGTCGGCGCCCATTTCCCAATCGATGTCGTGGGCGGCGCAGCGGTCGGGTGGGGTGTTGGCTCTCTCCTCCACCTCATCCTCGGGTCGCCCCGAGCCCTGCCCGATGCCGAGGCCGTGCGCGCCGCGCTCGCCGAGCGTGGACATCCTTCCGGGCCGCTGGATCCGCTCGGCGTTCCTCGACGCGGCAGCTCGTTGTACCGGGTGTCCGGGCCCGCTCCTCGGGTGGTCAAGGTGGTAGGGCGGGACCAGCCCGAGGCCGACTGGCTGTATCGGGCCTGGCGGCTCCTCGCGTATCGCGACGCCGAGCGGCGCGTCTCTCGCACACCGCAGCAATTGGTGGAGCACGAGGCCTACCTCCTCCTACTCGCCCAACGGGCGGGGGTCTGCGTCCCGGCGCTCGTTGCGACGAGCACGGTCGGCGAAGACGCCGCACTACTGGTCCGCGGATGGGTCGAAGGGACGACGCTTGGTACGCTGGCGGGACCCGAGATCGACGACGCGGTCCTTGTCGGAGCCTGGCAACAGTTGGCGGCGCTGCATTCGGTCGGCATCGCTCTGGGCAGCATTCGGCTCGACGATTTCGTCGTCGGCCCAGACGGACAGGTCTGGCTGGTGGAGATCGGCTCGGGAGTCACCGCGGGCCCGACTGATCGGGCCATGCGCGACAACGCAGAGCTTTGCGTCGCCATCGCGGACCGTTACGGCCCAGGCTCGGCGGCGCGCAGCGCGGCTGCGGCACTCGACGCCGACGATCTCCGTCAACTCGTCACGTGCCTCCAGCCTCTGCTGCTCTCACCGGCGAACCGGCGAGCCGGGGCCCACGATCGGCTGCTGGAGCGACTGCGCTTGGAGATCGCCGAGGCGGCCGGCGTGAAAGCCGCGTCTCGCATCTCCCCCGCCCGGGTGGCGACTCGCAATCTCCTGCCCCTCATCGCCGCGCTTTTGGCTGTGAATATCCTGCTCCCGCAGATCGGAAAAGCCGGAGCCACGTTCGATGCTCTGCGCCACGCCCGGTGGGTGTGGGCCGCGGGGATTGTCGCCGCCTCTGCCGTGACCTACCTCTCGGCTGCCGTATCGCTCATGGGCGCGGCCAGCCGCCGCCTGGGCCTGGGGCGCACGATGGCGGTCCAGGTGGCGGCCGCATTCACCAACCGGCTGGCACCCGCCGGCATCGGGGGGATGGCGACCAACGTCCGCTACCTCGAAGCGACCGGTTACAGTCGACCCGCGGCCGTCGCAGCTTTGGGGATGAACTCGCTTGGCGGATTCGTGGTCCACCTCATTGGGGTGCTTACGATCGTGCCCCTGTTCGGCGCCGGCCACACACACCTCCGGCTCTCGGGTCCCGAGCTTCCCGACCGATGGCCTCTTTTGGCCGTCGTGGTCGGGGTGCTGACCGCGGCGGGACTGATCCGGTGGGGCGCCTTGCTTCGTCGGCGTCTGGGGCCGCCGATCCGCAGCGCCTCCGCCGTGTTCTCGTCGACGCTCCGCAACCCCCGAGCGGCGTTCGCCTTGCTGTGCGGCGCCACTGGCGTGACCGCCGGTTACATCGCCGCACTCGCCGCCGCTGGGCAGGCCTTCGGCGTCGGGCTTCCACTGGCGACGGTCGCGGCGGTCTTCCTCGGTGGTTCGGCTGTGGCCGCGGCGGCGCCGACGCCGGGAGGGCTTGGCGCGCT
>JAUTXM010000057.1 GCA_030838025.1 Acidimicrobiaceae bacterium | reverse complement strand
GAGAGACTTGATGGCCCGCCGTTCGTCCATTGCCGCGTACGCCTCCGGGATGGCGTCGAGATCGGTCTCGTAGTCGAGCACCAGGCCCGGGTTGATCGTCCCGGCGAGGACGTCGTCGAGCAACTCGGGGATGTAGACGCGAGCCGGGGCAGGACCGCCGCGCCAGCCCACGTTGCGGAAGAACGTCCGGTTGAATGGCACCTCGCCATGGGGGACACCGACAATTCCAATGGTCGAGCCCGGTCGCGCGATCGCCGCCGCGGTGTCGATCGACTGCTGCGTGCCGACACACTCGAGCGCTGCGTCGACGCCGATCCCTCCGGTCAGCTCGACGACGGCGTGGTTCGCTTCCTCGCCGCGGGAATCGACAATGTCGGTCGCTCCGAAGCTGTGCGCCAGTCGCTGGCGGTCGGCGTGGCGGCTCAACGCGATGATCCGTTCAGCGCCCAGCCGCTTCGACGCCAGCACCGCGGACAGGCCGACGGCGCCGTCGCCCACGACCGCGACGCTCGCGCCCTCCTTGACGCCGGCGCTCATCGCCGCGTGATGGCCGGTCGACATGACGTCCGTCAGCGCGAGCAGCGATCTCAGCGTCTCGTCGGAATGACCGGACCCCGGGACGGGCACGAGCGTGCTGCCAGCGAGCGGAACGCGCACCGCCTCGCCCTGGCCGCCATCGATGGTGCCGTTGCCGAAGTTCCCACCGTTGACGCACGAGATCGTCGACCCGTTCAGACAGTGCGAGCACGACATGTCACTGAAGATGAACGGCGCCACCACGAGATCGCCGACGGAGACGGTGTCGACGTCGGAACCGATGTCTTCGACGACGCCGATGAACTCGTGGCCGATCGACCCGACGGTGTGGTCGGATTCGCCCCGGTAGTACCAGAGGTCCGACCCGCACACGCAGGCCAGCACCACCCGCACGACCGCGTCGGTGGGTACCTGGATGGCCGGGTCTGGGCGGTCACCGACGGTGATGTCCTTGGGTCCGTTGAACAGCGCAGCTCGCATGTGAGTTCCTTTCGGTCGTCGTTACGTCCTGCCCGACGCTGAGTCCATGGAACCGCAGAACGCCGAACTGAGGGAGTCCCGGTCAAGAGGGGTACTGGCAGGGCCTCCCTCGTCTCGAAGCAGCGTCGTAGCGTGGGTGAGCGTGGACCTGAGGAACGACATCCGAGAGTTCCTGACCTCGCGGCGAGCGAAGATCACCCCCGAGCAGGCAGGTCTGCCGGTCTACGGAACCACGCGCCGCGTGAAGGGGCTGCGGCGCGAGGAAGCGGCGATGCTCGCCGGCATCAGCGTCGAGTACTACACGCGCCTCGAACGCGGCAACGCCGCCGGCGTGTCGGACGACGTGCTCGAAGGGATCGCACGGGCATTGCAACTCGACGAAGCCGAACGGGCGCACCTATTCGATCTCGTCCGGGCTGCCAACGCTGGCGCGGCCACCCGTCGACGTTCGTCGCAGGATCGGGTTCGTCCGACGGTGCAGCGGATCCTGGACTCGATCACCGCGCCGGCCTACGTCCGCAACGGCCGTCTCGACCTGCTCGCCGCGAACAC
This sequence comes from Acidimicrobiaceae bacterium, assembly GCA_030838025.1. Lineage (GTDB taxonomy): Bacteria > Actinomycetota > Acidimicrobiia > Acidimicrobiales > Palsa-688 > JALYXV01. The sequence goes on along the minus strand of JAUTXM010000057.1, from coordinate 5,937 downwards.
GATCGGCGCCGCGCTCTACGCCCCGGTCTTCGACACCGCGACCGGCACACCGAACATGGCGCGGTTCATCTTCCTGAGCCCGAAGGCAAACGACTTCTTCGACGACTGGGAGCGCATCGCCAATGATGCCGTCGCCATCCTGCGCGCCGAGGCCGGTCGCGATCCCTACGACAAGCGGATCTCAGATCTCATCGGCGAGCTGTCGACCCGCAGCGACGAGTTCCGTGTTCGTTGGGCCGCGCACAACGTCAAGTTCCATCGGACCGGAGCAAAGACGCTCCATCACCCGGTAGTCGGTGACCTCACGCTCGACTACGAGGCCCTCGACCTGCCGGGCGACAATGGCCAGCGGATCCTCGTCTACAGCGCCGAACCTCTGAGCCGCTCGCAAGGAGCGCTGGACCTGCTCGCCAGCTGGGCGACCACGCCAACCGCATCCCGGGCACACATCCGGGCGGATGAGCGATGACCGAACATCCTCAAAGGAGACAAGAAGTGGGAGTGCAACCGAAGGCGCCGACGATCAAGGGCCCAGCTGACTGGTTCACCGGCGAGGTGTGGATCGATCCGATAATGGAACCCCAGGGCGAGTCGACGCTCAACATCGCCGCCGTGCACTTCACTCCTGGCGCCCGGACCGCCTGGCATTCCCACGACGGCGGCCAGACGCTCTACGTCACCGAAGGCCGCGGCCTCGCGCGATCACGCGGTGACGAAGTGGTCGAGATCCGACCGGGCGACGTGCATGTCACTGGCGACGGTCAAGAGCACTGGCACGGCGCCGACCACGAACACTTCATGACCCACATTTCCATCACCCGAGGCCCGGCCACCTGGGGCGATCACGTCACCGACGACGAATACCGCAGCCCCACCCGCTGAACAGGTGCCCGACGACGAACACGACGGGCGCGACGGGCGCGACACGGTCGTCCCGCTGGAGCTGTTCTTCGATCTCGTCTTCGTCTTCGCCTTCACCCAGGTCACGACCACTGCTCCGTAGCGCCGGTACCGTAGCGGGTAACTGAACAGAGCTGGGCTATGGCCATCGCGCCAACCGCACAGGATATCGCTCGGATCCGCCGGTCGACAGCGAACGGCAAGTAGGGTCGGACGGACGGCTCGATTTGGTGCGGATGCGTCACTAGTCTTTGAAACCTTCGAGAGTTGGAGTAGCTGAAGTCGTCGTCGTTCGTTCGCTGGGTTCCATATTACGGGTCCGACGTGGACACAGCTGCAATCAGTTGAACACGCCCTCGGACGAAGAAGTAATTGCAATGGCGCATAGCATAACGAACGGCGCTGCCCGCGAGGTAGGTCTGGTATGCGGATTGCTGCGCCGGCTGCCTGTTGCGTGGCTCGAGGGGTCTCAAAATCTCGCCAACGCAGCTGAGACAGGTTCACACAGCCTGCAGGTTCCGGTTGACCCTCCCCCGGATCTTCCAGAACTGAAATTAGTTCATGACCTGCGAGATTGCGAGCAAAGCGGAGACCCAGGATCACGCGTCCATGCGGGTCATTGTTTCTAAGACGTTCGTACCTCGTCTTGTAGGATTGATTGTAGTGGTCGTCCAGTGCAACAATCCACCACAGTGTCTCGGTAAGACTTGCATACCAAGCCTCAATGCTACGGGCGTTTAGTCCATCCAGGAAGCGCCCATGGGCAGACCGAAACGCTTCAGTCGCCAGGTCCAGTTCGGCTGTGGGAAGAAATGAATTCACTTGCAGTGGCCTCCTCACGGCTGTCGCCGGCAGAGCTGACGATTCTAGATACCTTCATTTGTATTCGCCAGTATCCCGGCCTTCTGTCAGCGCTCAACCCCAAACGTGAGGCGCATGCGGGTCAACGCGACCGCTCTCCTTCGGCACATCCTTCGCGCTTGATAAAGTTCATGTGTCGGGTCACCCCCGACTCCCCCGGTGTCACCACTTTGCCGGAAGAGGTGGGAGCCCCCCCCCGCTGACGGCCCGGGTCCTCTGAAGCACTTTCCGCGTCTAGGTTGACGGTGCTCATCAGATTCCCGAGAACCCGAGTCGTCATTTGCTGAGGCTGCGTAATAGGAGGATGAAAACGATCGGTGCGGCCAAATCAACCCGATGATCGTGGCATTAAAGACTCTTTAGCACGAAGCTGCCTGTGACCGTCGCACCGCTCGTGCTCGTGACGGTAACGACTACGGTCTCCGGCGACGAATTCGGTAAAACAACGAAGCCGCACGAGTTGGGCCGCTGAGTCGCGTCGCAAAGGCCCGAGTTGATGGGCGACGGGAAGGTGCCATTGCTGTCCGCGATCCCAATGCTCACCGCCTTGTCGGGCTCCCCCATCACGCGCTGGGTGACGTCGAGGGCCGACCCCGGTTTCAATCCATGAGCCGACAGCTCGAAAGTCGCGGGTCCTGCGTAGTCCCCGGGGGAAACGTGTCCAGGGTCGCGGTACTTCAAGCACACGGTCGCCCCGTCCCGCTGCCGACATGAGGGCGACGAGCTCGGTGACGAACCACAGCCGGACATCACCCCAATCGACACCATGGCGATCAAGCCCCACACGGGCATTCGACCTTGTCTGCCCATGCGCCTCGGGCTCCACTCAACCTAGGTAGCACACGGCACCCGACGATGCCATGATGCAGATCGTGAACCTGTCCAGTGGGAGGCGCAATAGTCCGATCGGACTATTTTGTGGTCGTCAGCCCCGAATCGAGCGAGGTTTGCTAAATGTGGCAAGGCCGAGCAACGGTCCCGAGGACTGATCGTCCTGTAGCTGGGGCTCCAATCACGTGTTGGTTTGACGCCGGTGGCGAGGGAGCGCCTCCCTGATATGTGCGCATCCTGGCGTCGCGAACGGCACCGCTACCCCCCGCTTGTTCGACGAAGCCAAGCCGGCACCTTGCCGACTTCGTAGGCTCACTGCACCGCGCTGACTTCTCGCTTCATGCCGATCTAGATCAGGGGGTGCTCGGCTGGAATAACTTGGCCTTCAGCACAAAGCTCCCTGTCACGGTGACACCGCTCCTGCTCGTGACGGTGATGAAAACGGTCTGCGGCGAACGAAAAGGTGAGACGCCGAACGAGCATTGGTCCGTCGAGGTGCAATAGCCCGATTTGCCGTCTGGCGGCGGGTATGCGCCGTTGACGTCCGCCACCCCAATGCTGTCCGCCTTGACTGGTGATGTCGTCAGAGGTTGATCGCTGTAGAAAAGGTCGGACCCCGGTTGCAATCCCCGTGCCGACAACAGGAACACCGGGGGACCTCCGCTCTCGCCGAAGGCGACTCGAACATGGAGGTACTTCATGCATACGGTCGTTCCGTCCTCGTGGAGGCAAGTCGGTGACGCAGTCGGGGATGACCGACAGCCAGACGCCACCAGCATCGACATGATGCTGATTAGGCCTAGGAGCACCATTCGACCTAATCTGCCCATGGCTCTGGCTCCATTCAGCCGATGTTACGTGTGGAGCCCGACAACACTTAATATTGATCGTAAACCTCTCCCGAGAGTATCACAATAGCCCGAGTGGGTCATTGTGGGTAGTTAGCCCGAAATTGCCGAAGGATCCTTCGTCGACTGTGCTCATGGCTAAGGACGAGGGAATGATGCCCGGACTCACCATCGGGTAACTGGCGTGTTCGGACGGTGCTGCCGTGATCGGCATCGCGCAGAAACTGTTTCGCCGGCCCGGCAGGGTTAACGGCTGACGACGGTCGATTGCCAACGGGAGGCTGTGGCTGCGTATGCATCGCGCCACGGCTGTCGTCCATCATTTCGGATCTCCCCAGCCGACGCGGCTGAGTCGACAGGCAATCGTGCGCCCTGCACCCGCGCTGCACGCCACGCCGGGACCTCGAGAATCCCCCTTCAGAGGCCGACGTCGTCTTGCTGGCGTCTGGCCCGGTGCGCCTTCCCGCCAAGCTCGTGGTCGGGGCTGTTGTCGGGGCTTTGGCGTAACACGTACTCGCTCATCCCCGGGACGGCGAAATGGAGATACTCACCCTCGGCGCTGATCGTGCCCTTTTTGAGGAGCCGGTCCCGCACCGTCGAGACTTGCCGTGCCGTGACGCCGAGCGCGGCCGCGACCTCCGCGCCTCGAACGGACTGCGAGGCGGCCAGCAGCCGAGCCAAGTGGACCAGATAGTTCCGTTCGCCGCCGCTGGCCTGAACCCACCGGTTGGCGTACAGGCCGACCTCAAGTTGCTTCTGGGCGGTTGTGGCTGCTCGTCGAGCGGCGCCAAGGTCGATGCGGTCCGACCCGGCCGACGCCCTCCACGCGTGATGACCGTACAGTTGTACCGCGTAGGGGTAGCCACCGCTTCGGTCCGCCAACAAGTCGAGCGCGTCGTCCTCGAATGGCCGACCCGCGGCTTCGGCCGGACCTTCGAGGGCGAGGCGGGTCTGCCGGGGGTCCAACGACCCGATCTCATGCCATTCGGCGCGCTCGAAATAGCTGACCGTTCGGCCCGGGTCGCGCATCCCCGGCAGTCCGGCGCCGACGACCACCACCGGCCAAGCGGCCTCCGTCGCCCGCTGCAACACGGCGGCCAACTGGCCAAGTTCGTCGCGCGAGGCCAGCTGCATCTCGTCGATGGTGAGGACGAACCCGCTGTCTCTGTCGGCGGCCGCGTCGACTACCGAGGCCAAGGCGACCCGAATCTCCCCTCCGCCCCCCGGGGAGGCAGCGTCGCTGCGGGTGAGGGTGACCTCGCCGTGCACGCCCGTAAGGCTCGCTCCCACAACCACCGACGTCGCCCGGAACCGCCCCGACGGTGGCTGCTGATCGAATCGAGCCACCAGATCGCGGGCTCCCGCGACCAGATCCGCGGTCAACGAGGAGCCGGGGGCGATCTCGACGTGCAACCTCGGCCAGGAGTACCGTTCCCCGGCCCGATCGGCGATCTCGCCCAGCAGCACCGTCTTGCCCACACCTCGCGGTCCGACGACCAACAATGCGGGCGGGGTGCGCCCCTCAAGCACTGCGACAGCCAGAGCCTCGTCAGCCGCGGCCAGCACATCTTCGCGTCCAGCCAGCACCACGGGCCGCTGGTTATAGCCGGGCCGGTACGGGCTGGGCAGCGCCACTACCACGTTGATCGTCCTTCCTCCACCCAAGGCAATCGTCTAACACACTCTAACAGGACTAACAACGTCTAGCAGACCTAAAACACACTGAGAAATGGCGCCGCTGTTTGCGGTGCCGAAGACACGGCGAAGGACTGGTCCAACGCGCCATGTCGCCGGTTGCTGGTCCCGCCAAGGTCACAGGACCTCATGGCCGTGGACCACGCTTCACCCCCCGCAGCGGCTGAGCACGCCTTTTTGGGCCGGGCGGGAGCGATGGGCGAACCCTGGGAGAACAGAGTGGCTTGGTTCGAAGAGCCCATGGCCCCATGGTCACCTGACTCGGTTTCCGCCCGGACTCCCCTCGGTCCAGCCGTTATCGGACGGATCCTGAGCGAGTGTTCGCCCCATTCCGGTCAGGGGAGGGGGCCGACGTCCACCCAGACGACGGTGGCCTCGGACTGGGTGCTGGAACCGGACGGCGTCCTATAACGCACGTCCCACAAGGTCCTTGATGCCGCAGTTGTTCGCATCGATGGTTCCGTCCCTAACGATCCTACTTCGGCACGTTACGTGCTTGATAATGTCGCGTTGGCGTCGGTTACAAAGAGGAAAGGGCCGGTGCGGGCCATCGTCGATCAGTGGAGGATCGGCGGTGGGCTTGAGCGTTCATGAGGCCCTTGGCCTCCGTCGGACCCGAGTCTCAAACCTGGGCGATCCGAACGTTGGGATGATCGACTGCCAGTAACTCCAAACCGGTCGGATCATGGGTGAGGATCACACCGCCACCAAGGCGGATCGCGGTGGCCACGACCAGGGCGTCCACCGCCATCTCGCTTCCCCGTCCTGCGGCGGAGAGCAGATGCCCCGCGATCCGCGCGAT
>JAUTXM010000043.1 GCA_030838025.1 Acidimicrobiaceae bacterium | reverse complement strand
CCGCACCAGCGGGTGGGCTCCAGGTCCTCGGCGGGCTGGCGCTGGCCGACCCGCCCGAGACCACCCGGATCGCAATCCCCGGTGGGATCACCATCGCCCTGGCCATCTGCCTGGGCTTTACCATCATCTTCGGCGTTGACCCAGCACCGCTCATCCACTTCGCTCGCCACGCCACTCTCTTCTTCTAGCTTCTGGCCCCGAGATCCGGTTCCTACCAGGCGGTGTCGGGTGCCCGTCGAACGTCGGGGACGACGGTGGGCGGGAAGGCGCGCAGGAGGTAAACCGGGTTGGAGAAGGCAACCCTGATGGCGGACGTGGTCGTCAGCACATTGAGACGCACGAAGCTGTCCGTCGAGGTGTCGATGACGTAGTCGAGGGTGCCGGAGGCGAACAACGTTGATGGGAACGTCTGCACCACCGTGGCGGCACTGCTGGTTGATCCGGCATAGTTGACCGGACCCTGGACGAGTTCCACGACGCTGTTGGGTGGAAGATTGATGGCCACGATGGTCACGGTCCGCTGGTTCAAGTCCGGGCGAACCGAGATCGAACCCATGGGGTTGCCTTCCACCGACAGATCGAGCGCACCATTGAATGTTCCGAGTTCGCCGCAATACACCCGCCCGGCGCCGAGCGCAGCCAACAGGTCGACTTGGGCCGGGGAAGCCGCCCAGGCATAAGTGAGGAAATGATTGGTCATCTTGGCCCAAAGGCCCACAGTGCCGGAGTGGTCGTCGGAGACGCCGTTGCCCGTGAGCCACAGCCCGTTCTGGGACATCACATCCCAGAGGGCGAGGTGATTCTCAAGGGTCGCGTTGCCCCGCCGCCGGTAACCGACCTCGAGTATGTCGGCGTGGTATGCGCCGTTTGCGATGAGCCCGGTAGCCGTGTCGGCCGTGGCACCTTCTTGGCCATCGATGGTGTTGGCTTTGCCCGACCCAGTGCCGAAGGGATGGTTGATCGATGCCAGGGCGCCGTAGGAATGGGCCAGATCGTTGGCGATGGTCTGGAAGTTCGGCGGCCCCGCGCCCTTGAGCCCCCGCTCGGGGTACTGGTAGAGGTGCTGGTCGCCGCCATACCAGTTGAGGTGAGAGCCGTACTTCGATACCTCGACCCCCCGGTTGATGAGTAGTTGGGGGTACATGGCCTGGTAGGCGGCGACCAACTCGTCTTGAAGTTGGAGGGGGGCGTCGCCGGTGGTCTCGGAACGGGTGAAACGCAGGTAGTCGAAGCATCCTTCGGCCACGGCGCCATCGACGCTTCGGGCGCCCAGCCAGAGGTCGGCACTGGAGTTGTCACGGGCATCGACGTCAGGCCACAAGGCGGAGGCATCGGCGACAGGGTCGAGTACGACTGAGTTCCAGGTCCCGACGGCGACGGGAACGGAGACAATCCCGAGGACGCCCTGGGTCGAGTAGCCGGCATCGGCGGGCGAGAACCGGTACGCGAGCTGGTACTGGCCGGCGGGGCGGCCCCCGACGGCGGGCCGGTACGACAGTGACAGGACCAGTTCCAGGAATGCTCCGGGACCGGCCTGCATTGGAAAGACTTCGATCGAGAGCTGCTGGCCCGCCAGATTGGCCCGGAGGTTCTCCCTCGAGCGGGTGTGGTCGGCATAGAACTGGTAGGCGGCCTCGCCCGACACGCTGGCGGCGCGCACGTGCAAGGCGCCGAGGGTGGTACTCGGGTCGAGCGGGCTCACCGGCGAGGAAACGATCTGCCCGTCGTGGTCGGCTAAAACTCCCGACTGCTGCGGTCGCCACACCCAGGGACTGTTGTCGGTCTCCGTCTCGGTCAGCCCGTCGAAATGGACCGCCTGGCGGTAGCCGATCGCACTCATTCTCCAGTCGTGGTCGGTGAACCACATGGCCGTGATGCCGTACGCGGTCGCCTCGCTCACCTGGGCATGCATCGATCCCGGTCCTTCGGAGAACGACGAATGAATGTGCATCGCCATCGAATAGGGAAGCAGGCCGAACTGGTTGGGCGTCTGGATGTTCGCGGCCATAATGGCCTTTTTCTTGGTCCTGGCGAACGCCTCTCCCATCCACGGTCCGAAACCAGGGACGACGAGGGCGCCCGCCGTCAGCAGCCCGAGCCGGCCGAGAAACGAGCGCCGCGTGGGTAGCAGGGTTTCCGGGCCCAGGGCAGCTTCAGAGCCTTCGGTCTCGCCATGGAATTCGCACACGGAAGTCCCCTTCTCGTTCCTGGCGCTCCCACAACAACTATACGCCGCTGGCCGCCGAATTCGGCTGAAGGGAATTTGTGGATTGTCCCGGCCGACCTTATCCAAAAGGACAAATGTCCTTGACACGGCTGCCTGTGTTGCTAGGTTTCCTGCGAGGGCAAGACATCACGAGAAGGGGCATACCTTGAGACGAGTAAGAGCGTCCATTCTGGCCGTATTCGCGCCAATGCTGGTCATGGCCGGATTGGCCGTTGTGACCGCCGCTCCGGCGTCGGCCACTGCTGGGAACACGGGCCTCGGCTGTAGTGCCGCGACCGCAACTTGTACCTTCTCCGACCCAGAGGGTGTACGGACCGTCCAGTTCTCGTCTGGTGGCTCGTTCGTCACCAGCGACACATACGACTGCACTGGTACCGTCCAGCAATTTGTGCAGTGGAACGTCCCTTCCGGGAGTTGGAAGGTTTTTGTCACGGACTGCGAGAACCCGCGCAGCCATGCGACCTTCGACATCCACCCGGATTACAAGATTGTTGTGATCCGCAACAACTGACGCTGCTTCACCTGGCGCAATATTGATCGCGCGGCCCAACGCCCCGTCGCCGATGCGGCGGGGTGTTGGCGCGCTGACTGGCCGGCAAGCCCCAGCGTTTCAACCTGAAGTCGTGACGACCGGTTGCCGATCCGTAGGGACTCCTCCGACAACTCCGCAACTAATAGTCCTGCGGCCCAGCCACCAGAGCTTCTGCCAGTTCGCGCCTTGTCTGTTCAATGGTCCAAATCCCAAAGATATTGTTGGCGATGACGAACAGCCCCAGTACGCCTTCCCACTGACGAAGTTCGGAGGCCGACGCGAGCCGGTTCAAACTTGCCACATGCGGAAATCCATAACGAAGCACCAAGAAGGCGGCTAAGTAGAAGGCCAACGATCCCGCGGTTGCATATTGGTTCTTTCTCAGGAGTGACCTGACCCTGAGGATGAAGGACTGGAGGTGGGGGGGCAGTTCCTTCATTGTCGCGGTCAGCGCAGTCTGGGAGTTGATCAGGTCTACCGATCCAATGAGAACGAGCAGGGCAAATCCAAGCGGCCACCAAGCCAGATGGGTCATGGCCGCGGAGGGCGAGGGGGTCCGGCCTCCGGCTGGAAGCACCGGCACAAGGATGGGAAACAGCGAGAATTCAGTGATACCGAACAGAAACGGGACCATGAGGTCCATGACGTTCGTAGCAGTGATCGTAACGAGCGAGCTCAACATGGTGCCGTCGTAGGTCGCGATCATCGCCGTGAACCCCGCCAGCCAGAAAACCAGGGCCGTTATTTGCGCTCGGGTATCCACCGTCCCGTTAGCGCTGAGAATAGCCAGCAGAGCGTAGGCCGCAGCACCGAGCGTGACTCCTTTGAAGATGGATACCGTGATGTGAAGATGGTTACGGCGTTCTTCAGCGAGGTGAATCCGCATTGACTCCTGGTTCTCGTCTCGTGCGATCGCCGAGGAGGACGACGGCAGAGCTCGATGGGCCAGACCAACGCGATGCTGCTGCGAGACAAAGGACGTGGACATCAAGAGTTACCCGCGTAAGAAGTCCTTGGGCGATGGCGACAATGCAACGGTGGCCGAGAAGCGCTGGGGCAGACTGCGTAGATCATGGCGTGGTCCTCTACCTGGCGTTGGGCTGATGGATCGGGCTGCGTTGCTCGCCAACAACGCAAGAAGGGAGGGGGCCCGACTCCCATCTGATACGTAAATTGTCCATTTGCCCGGATCTCTTGTGTCCAATGCCGAGGGCACGGCCGTTGACCGATCAGAACAGTCACTGTCCGTTTCGTGAGCCCAACCTCGGCCACGGGTACGCCCGAGCGACCCTTGCTCGCCCTCGACGGGGAGTATCGCCATGTTCGATGGCGCTTCGATTCGTCGAATCGAGCGGCCCGCGGCGGCCCTCGACTAGGTGTCAAGCATGTCGCCAGCACCTGGCTGCCGCCAGCGTTTGGGCGGTGGGTAGACGAACCTTGCGATGGTGGTTGAGACCCACGCGATGCTCCACCCGCCAAAGACCAGGAGAATGTCATGCGTCGTGTTGTCGTTCCCCTTGACCGCCACGATGGCGAACAGGACGGCCCACACCACCATGCAACCGATGCTGTACACCCAATAGTTGCGAAAGCTCATGACCCTGGACTCCTTCCAGCCGGGCACGCAGGCAGGCCGCGTGGCGCAGCACGGACTCCAGGGTCTGGGGGGTCCACATCAGAGCGTACCCATGCCCGCCGGCGGGGTGCGACACCGGCTGCTCGTCTGCTCTCTGGTGACGGTCTCGTCGCCCGCGGGATCCTCCTACGCTCGACAACGGACTCCCGCCTTCCTCAAGGTTTCGACGGTGCCGAAAAGAGGTTGGAGGCTTCGAGCCTGAACCGGTTCGTACGCTCGGCCTACTGGCCGGTACCGGCGATGAGGGCGCTCAGGAAGGCGACGCTCTACCAGCACTCGTCGTGAGGCGATCGGGTTTCCGAAGGGACGTGTCAGGTCTGGCGGGCGCGGGCGCGACGCTTTCCCTCGTGCATGGCTTGCACCCGCCCGACCGGGATGGCATAGCCCTCCTCGATGAGGACGGAGCTCAACTGCTGGGGTGCGGGCATCTGTGTGGCCCACGGATCGTTGTCGCCCAGTTGCCGCAGCGCCGTGTGGATGGTGAAGTCGGCCGGCACGATGTCATCGAGGTCGTCCCAGTTGACCGGAAACGACACGGGCACCCCAGGTCGGACTCTCGGGCTGTAGGCCGCAATCACGGTGGCACCGCCGACTCGCGTCGCGTCGACGAACACCTTGCCGCCACGGTCCTCCTTCATGAACGCCGTGGTGGCGATTTCAGGATCGAGACCCTCTGCTCGCGCGGCGATGGCGCGGGTGGCGGCGGCCGCGTCGTGCGGTGATACCTGGTCGTTGATCGGGACGAATACGTGCACACCTTTGGCGCCGCTGGTCTTGACCGCACCTTTCAGCCCGACGCTTCCAAGCACGTGGCGGACGAGATGGGCCACCCGAGCTGCCATGGTGAACCCGTGGGCATTGTCGGGCGGGTCGAGGTCCAGGACGAGATGGGTTACATGATCAGGACGGTCGGATCGCGCCAGGGTCGGGTGATACTCCACGGCGCGCTGGTTGGCGAACCACAACAAGGTGCGACGGTCGTTGCACAATGCATACGACACGTCCCGTTTCGAGGTATCGGCCCACAACTGGATCGTGGGCACCCATGACGGCGTGTACTTCGGAACGTTATTCTGCATGAAGGCCTCGGCCCCGCGGTGGACCCGGATCACCGATAGAGGCCGCTCCTCCAGGACTGGGATAATTCGGTCGCGGACGCCGTCCAGGTAGTCGACCAGGTCCCGCTTGGTGGCGTTTGCGCCTTCGAACAGCGGCTGATCGAGGTTGGTCAGCGACACCCCTTCTCGTGTTTCGTCGCCGGTCCTCGCGTTCATCGATGACGACGCTAGTAAG
>JAUTXM010000032.1 GCA_030838025.1 Acidimicrobiaceae bacterium | reverse complement strand
CTCGCGCGGCTCGCGCTGCCCGGGCCTGCCGGGTCGCCGGGGACCGCGGGGTCGCTGCGGTCGGCGGGGTCGCTGCGGCCGGCGGGATCGCTGCGGTCGGCGCGGGCGGTGGGGTCGGCGCAGGCGGCGGGGTCGGCGAACCGGACGGGACGCCCGGTGCTCGGTCGGTCCGGGCCTTGCGGGGCCTACGTGGGCGGGAGAAAACCGGCGGCCTCCACTGCCTGTTGCACCCGGCCCGAGACCGCAGAGGTTACGAACGCACGAGCGGCGGCGGGATTCTTCGTGGCCTTGACGACGGCAATCGGATAGGTGATCGCGGGCTGGTCGGCGTCGGCAACCATGACGCCCGTGACGGTGGCTCCGGCCGCGCTGACATCAGTGACGTACACGACGGTGGCGTCGGCCTCACCCGCGGTCACCTTGGCGACCGCAGATTTGACATCGGTCTCCAATGACTTGGGAGTCACCGTGATGTTCTTCGACGCCAGCACCTGTCGGGTGTAGTCACCGGCGGGGACGCCGACCGCCTCGAGGACGACCGAGACACCCGGTTTAGCCAGGTCGGCCAGACCGATGATGTGCTTCGGGTTGCCCGGCGCCACGGCAATCTCGAGCTTGTTCTTGGCGAAGGTGACGGGCGCCTCGACCAGTCCGCTGTCGACGAGTTTCTGCATGTTCTTGGTGTCGGCCGATGCGAACACGTCGGCAGGGGCACCCTGGACGATCTGGGCGACCAGGGCGTTGGAGCCCGCGAGGTTGTAGGTCAGGGTCAAGCCGGGATTGGCGGCGACCAGGGCCGTCTTGGCGGAGTTGAACGACCCGGTCAGCGACGCCGCCGCGAACACGTTGAGCTTGCCGGTGATCGGGGCGCCAGTGGTGCTCGAGCTTGGCGGGGAGCCCGTCGTGGAGGACGTCGTGGCGGTCTTGGACGATGAGCACGCGGCTAGCGCCAGGGCCGACGCGACGACCACCGGGACCAAACGGAGCAACGGGCGCGAGTGCATGGGGATGGCCTCCTTCAAGGCTGGGCGACTTCGATCACGACGTTGGTGGACTTCACCGACGCCACGGCCAGCACACCCGGGGCGAGTTCGAGTTCGTCGGCTGCCTCACGGCTCATGAGCGACACGACCCGGAACGGGCCGGCCTGGATCTCGACCTGGGCCATGACCGTGTCCTTGGTCACCTTGGTCACGATCCCGGGGAAGTGGTTGCGGGCGGACTCGGATACGGGCAGGGACGAGGGGTTGGGTGCCCGTTCGGCCGAAAACCGGGCCAGACCCTCGCCATCCACCCGGCGTCGGCCGCCCGGGGTACGCACCGAGGGGATCTGGCCGTCGTCGACCCAACGCCGAACAGTGTCCGCGCTCACGCCAAGCAGTTCCGCCGCTTGGCCAACAGTGAATGTGGGCATCCCCTCGCAGCGTAACTGGTATTTCCCCGTTCATGCTAGTAACGAAGCGGCGAATCAGCTTTCTAGCGGGCTACTACCTTGTAAATACGAGTTGTTGATAGGTAGGGCGGACCGGGGAGCATCACCGCTGCCATGGCGGCTGCTCCGCCCACAGCAGCAAACACCGGGAAGTCGCTAGTACGACCGTGCGTGGGCACGAGGTTGCTCGCTCCCCGCCGAGCGGGGTATCACTGCGCGGGGCTGCCGAGTGACCCGCAGAATGGGGATCAGGTGACGATCAGAGAGGCGTCGGGATGCTCCTCGGGGAACGCATCAAGGACTACGCAACGAAGCCGGCTGGTCCCAGAGCGAACTGGCCGCCAAGGTCGGCACCGACGCCCGCCAAATCAGCTGCTACGAGAACGGGCGCATCACCCCCTCCCTCGACGTCATCGCCCGCATCGCCCGCATCGCCAAAGTGCTGAACATCTCCGTGGACCACTTGGTGTTCGAAGACATCCCCCGACGTCCCCTCCACGGGCCCGACCACGGCCTCGGTGACCGCCTCGGCGACATCGGCGAACTCAACGCCGAAGACCGCGCCCACCTGCTCAGCGTCATCGACGCCTTCGTCACCAAAGACCGACTACACGCCCTCGCCGGCGGAAGCACCAATTGGCGACACGATCGGTGCACCATGTCTTCACCTGGATGAGGTGTCGAACCGACTCAGCCGTGACGTGGCCGCCCGCTGCTCCCTCAGCTCCGACAACGAGCGCGACCTACGTCGTGCCTTCTCTCGATCCCGACCGGGCCCGACTGATCCTCCGACGTAATCGAAAGGACCATTCAGATCACGAACGTGGTCTGCGTTGCTGGTCTGATACGCGACCCCGACCCCGATATTGGGTGTCCCGGCTCCCGCCCCGACATCGCCAGTCACGCCAGCGCCTCCATGATCGTCGATCACGACGCAGACCTGTGCCGTGAAGTACGTCAAGAACGCGATCGAGCCCCCGATACAGACGCCCTTCGTCTTCAAGCCGGTCGACCGTCTCAGTCTCCCATCCGGCTGTGACACTCACGGGGGATGTCAGGGCTTCGCCCCCAACGGCCCTTGACCCACGACTGAAGTCGTGGGCTTGCGGCCCGCATCCGGTCACGGCCGGGCCCCCGGCCGTCAGGCCCAGGCGGCCATGGTCCAGCTGCAGTCGACCACGAGCTGGTCTCGGCCGGCGTTCTTCGCCCGGTAGAGGGCTCGATCAGCCCGACCGATGACATCGTCGACGCTTTCATTGGCGACCGCGCCCGCGATCCCCGCGCTGAGCGTGACGGGCGCGGAGCGGTGCGGTGCGACGCTGGCCAGACAGGTGCGGATGCGCTCCGCGCCAAGGCGAGCCTTGTCCAAAGTCGCGTTCGGAAACACGATCAGGAATTCCTCGCCACCATATCGATAGGCCTGGTCGCCCCGGCGCAGTCGTGCGGCGATCGCCCAGCCCAACTCGGTCAACAGAGCGTCGCCCGCCTGGTGACCGTACGTGTCGTTGTACTCCTTGAAGTGATCGACGTCGAGCAGGGCGATGCTGTACAGGGTGCCTTCACGCACGAAACGTCCGTGGATGCCTGGGAGATCCTCATTCAGGAGGCGCCGGTTTCCCAGGCCGGTCAGTGCATCGCGGTGGGCCGCCCGGTCGAGGGCGGCGTTGGCCGCCTCGAGTGCCTGGCGGACCTCGAGGATCTGCAAATGCATGCCTCTGATCCTTTCGGCGACGATGAGTGCGGCTTCGAGATCGTCTGGATCGAGCGGCTTGGTCAGGTGACCATCGACCCCGGCGCGAAATGCGGTCAGGACGTCCGGGCGATCGCCGCGCGCGGTCAGCAGGATGAAATACGGATAGGTGACGTCGGGATGAGTGCGGACCTGTTCGCACAGCTGCAGCCCGTTCAAGCCCGGCATCAGCCAATCGCTGATGACGACATCTGCGCCGTGCGCTCTGAGGTGCCGCCACGCCGCGTCTCCGTCGGCCACGGCCACGCACTCATGGTCGAAGGCCGTGAGGAACTCCCCCAGGATTTGGCGCATCAGCGCGTCGTCGTCCGCTACGAGGATCCGCATTGCTCTATGCGTTGACGCCTTGGGGCACAAGGGAAGCAACGACGTCGCGCACCTTGCGGTACTCGATGTCGATCTCGTCGAGAATCGCGCCGCGGCTCCCGTCGCCCACTTCAATCCGCTGGGCGAGACTGCTGAGCTGCACCGCACCGATCGTGAGCATCCCGCCCTTGAGCTTGTGGGCCAGGACGGTCGTGTTGGTGCTGTCGCCGGCGCGGACGGCCGTGCCAAGCTCGACAATGAGATCGGGCGTGGCCGACAGGAACTCGCGGCAAATCCGACCGAAGGCGTCGGCCGGCAGCCGTCTGGCGATGAGGTCCAACCGGTCGCGCAACACAGTTTCCGCGTCGTCCTCGGCGGCCGTCGACGCCGGCGGACCTTGCGGCTCAGGCGGCGCCTGCGGCTCTCGCGGTGCTTGCGGCTCATGCGGCGCTGGCAGTGCTCGCAGTGCCTGCGGCTCTCGCGGTGCCTGCGGCCACCGTGGCCTCGCCGCCGGCGCGGTGCCCGTCTCAGCTGGTTGGAACCGGGCAAGAACCGACGTCAGGACCTCTAGGTCGATCGGCTTGGAGACATAGTCGTCCATGCCCGCCGCGATGCAGCGCTCACGGTCACCATTCATGGCGGCCGCGGTCAAGGCGATGATGGGGGTGTGCCGAGCCGGACCGTCGAGCTGGCGGATCCTCCTCGTCGCCTCGTAGCCGTCCATGACCGGCATCAGGCAATCCATCAGGATGGCGGCGTAGCCGCCCGGACCTACCGCCTCCAGCGCCTCGGCACCTGAGCCGACGCAGTCGACTTGGTAGCCGATGCATTCCAGCAGCCCCTTGCCGACCAGGCGGTTCATTTCGGCATCGTCGACGAGGAGAATTCGCCTACCTCGCTCCGGGACTGACACGGGGGTCATTCCAGGGAGCGAGTCGCCATCCGTGCTTCCCCTGGCGCCGCCCGATGTGCCCGACGTGCCCGACGTGCCCGACGCGTCCGACACGCCCGACACGCCCGCCGCTTGCAAGACGCCAGTCGCGGGCGCCTCGGCGGCCAACTCGACAGGCGGCTCCGAGAGGGGCTCGGCCACCGGCTCGGCCACCGGCTCGGCCAGCGGCTCGACCGACATCGCGAGCGTGGGACCGTCGGCCAGGACTGGCGCCATTGCCCGGCGCGAATCACCGAACGTGCGGCCCCCGGTGAGACTGCTCGCTGCGCCGGATGCGGGCGCCTCCGCGGCAGGAAGGTCGATATCGAACCAGAACATGGTTTCCGTGCCTGGTTCGCTGGTGAAATCGAACGTGCCGTCCATCAGATCGACGAGTTGTCGGCAGATGGCCAGACCGAGACCGGTCCCACCAAACACTCTCGTCGTCGAGGCGTCAGCCTGCGAAAAGGGCTCCAGAAGGTGGGCCTTGAAGGAAAGATCGATTCCTACGCCGGTGTCGCGGACCGCAAACCGCAGCCTCCCGGACGGGAGATGGCTGACCGTAACGGTCACCGAACCGTGCTCGGTGAACTTGACCGCGTTGCCGATGAGATTGATCAAGACCTGCCGGAGCCGGCCCGAGTCGCCGACCACCCATTGGGGCGCGTCGGGATCCATGGTCAAGCTGAGTACGAGTCCTTTGTCGTTGGCCGGCGAAGCCATCAGACTGACCGCGCCTCCCACGACCGCGTAGAGGTCGAAGGCTTCGTTCTCCAGCTCGAGTCTTCCAGCCTCCATCTTCGAGAAGTCGAGGATGTCGTTGATGATGTTGAGGAGGCTCTGTCCCGTCGCATGCAGGGTCAGCATGCGGCGACGCTGATCGGGATCGAGGTTGCCGGTAAGCACCAGTTGCGTCATCCCCAGCACGCCATTCATCGGGGTGCGGATCTCGTGGCTCATGTTGGCGAGGAACTGCGACTTGAGGTGGGATGCCTGCTGCGCCTCCAGCTCGGCAGCCTTCAGGGAGCGGAGGGAGTCCTGCAGCTCTGCGGTTCGCGCATCCACGAGGCCCAAGGCGTAGTCACGACGGCGGACGGTGGCTTCGATGACGGCGAAGACCGCGACCGACACCAGCAGACCCATCACCAAGACGATGAATGGTGACCGCGCCACCAATGAGCCGACCAACGGTTTCCGGGCGGCGACGGTGAGGAGCCATTGGCTGTCGCCGACGGCGAACTGCCGGTGCAAGGTGCCCGGCGCAGCGGTCGACTGACCCGGGTGGCCGCTGGTCAAGAGCAGTTGGGTGGCGTCGGCGTGGGGCGACGCGTAGAGCGATACGACCAACTCCGAGAACGGGGCCGACGTTGTCGTCCGCGTCGGCGTACCGGGGTGGATGACGGCCTCGCGGTACACGACCGAACCCCGCGGGGCCGACGGTGCGCCGAGGGCGAAACCGATGGTCAGCAGGCCACCCTCGGACATGACCGGAGTGCCGACCAGGACCGGGACCGTAAGCGCCCGCCGCATGGCGTCGGCCCGGACGCCGGTGAAAATCTGGCCCACCACCATTCGGGGGCCGGCGGCCAGCTCGGCGACGAAGCCGTCGGGCGCCGGCCGCAGGAGCGCAACACCGACCACGTTTGGATCCCCCGCAGACGCAGCGTCGGTGAAGCTCTGGGGGGAAAGGTTGCTGCTGCGGGCCGCCGTGGCGACCACGTTCAACTTCGCCTGCACGGTGGAGGTCAGGCTGGCGAGCACAAGGCTCACCTCGGACGCCCGCTCTCGCAGGAGCCCTCGCTCCTGATGTTGCTCCACGCCCCGAGTGAACAATGCCGAACCCACGCTGGCGGTGACCATGACGACGAGAAACGCGAACGACAGATTCCGCATGGGCCAACGCCGCCGATGCGCTGACCGAGCGCCTTGCGGGTCAGGTCTCGTGCGTCGCCTTAGCACCTGCCCACTTCGGCCCCATTTTTCCGGTGTCTCGGCACGAGGCGCCCCCGTCGTTGAGACACCCTCATCGACGGGGCGCCGCCGGTGCTTGAGGAGTCTTCTTCGACGCGGAGCGGCCTCCCCGACGCCCCGGCCTGCGTCCCGACGCCCGGGGCGGGCCGCGACTCCCGGCGGGCGACTTCCGAGCCGCGACTCTCGCCGCTAGCTCATCCAGCCCGGGGGACGAACATGATCACCGCAACGCCAGCCAGGCAGATGGCGGCACCGATCAAATCGAAACGGTCCGGCCGAAAGCCGTCCAGGACCACGCCCCAGACGAGGGAGCCGGCGACAAAGATCCCACCGTAGGCGGCGAGGACACGACCGAAGTTCGGGTCCTTCTGGAAGGTCGCGATGAACCCATACATCGTGAGCGCCACGATGCCCGCGCCGATCCAGCCGATACCCCGGTGCTCCCGCACCCCTTGCCACACCAGCCACACGCCGCCGATCTCAGCGATCGCTGCCACGACGAACAGGCCGACCGACCGAAGGACACCCATCGCGCATCTTTAGTAGCCGTCCTGCCCCCATGTCGACTCCAGGGCCCGTGCCGCCGCACAAGGCTCAGCGCTCGAAGCGGTAGCCCATGCCCGGCTCGGTGATGAAGTGGCGCGGCCGGGAGGGGTTGGGTTCGAGTTTGCGCCGGATGGCGGCCAAGTAGGTCCGGAGGTAGTCGGTCTCCTTTTCGTACTGCGGACCCCAAACTTGCTGGAGAAGCTGGCGCTGGGTGACCAGCTTTCCCTGGTTGCGGACCAGCACCTCCACGACGCGCCACTCGGTCGGCGTGAGGCGGATGTCCTCACCGGCGCTGTCGGTCGCCTTCATCGCCGCCAAGTCGATGGCGAACGTGTCGGTGGTGACGACGGCCTCCTCTGCCGGAAGCAGCACCCGCCGCACCGCGGCCCGAAGCCGGGCCAGCAGCTCGTCCATCCCGAACGGCTTGGTCACGTAGTCGTCGGCGCCCGCATCGAGGGCCGACACCTTGGTGTGCTCGTCGTGGCGGGCGGACAGCACGATGACCGGCACCGTCGACCAAGCCCGCAGACCTCGGAGGACGTCGAGGCCGTCGATGCCCGGGAGGCCGAGGTCGAGAACGATCACGTCGGGATGCGTCCTGGCCGCCATCTCCAGGGCCACCTCGCCGTTCCCGGCCGTCTCGACCTGGTAACCCCGGGCGCGCAGGCTGATCCCGAGGGCCCGAACGAAGGGAACTTCGTCATCGATTACCAGAACCTTGGTCACGCTCTCCGATCCGGTTCCGTCACCGCCGCAGCCGTGCCTGCCGCTCAGCCGCCACCACCACGAGCACCGCACCCGCCACC
>JAUTXM010000023.1 GCA_030838025.1 Acidimicrobiaceae bacterium | reverse complement strand
CAGCGGGTGGCAGATCCCTGCCAGAGACTCAGACCCGTACCAGAGTGATCGCCCGCTGGGTCAGCGGGTCGACCGATCGCGCTGCCAGCGGTGCCGCCGCTTCTGGTGTCGGCTCGCGCCCATCCGGCTGCGGATGATCTCCCGGCGCGCTTGGAGGTCGCGGTAGGTGAGGCGATCGACGTCGTTGGTCAGGCCGAAGCTGGCCTTGACACCCTCGAGGTCGACCGCCTGCTCCCGGGGATCGATGCCGACGTCGTGGGCGATGCGCTCGCCGTAACGGGTGGCGAAGTACATGGCCACGGACGTGATCTCGGAGAACAGGTCCACGTCCGGGGCCAGCGTCGCCAGGGCGCTGTCCAGGAACAGCAGGTCCTTGACGAACAGCATCAGCTCCTTGGGCATGGTGGCCCCGTACGCCAGCAGCGCCTTGGTCAGGTCGCGAATCTGGCCGATGAGCTCGTCGGGCTCCATAGTGGTGGGGTCCTTCACCGGCTGGTCGATGCCGAGGTCGTGCATCACAGCGTCGAGGTCGGTGTCGGGAGGCAGCGCGCCGAGGTCGCGCAGCGCCGCCATCTGGAGCTTGACGTCGTTGACCGTGCCGCCCATGAGCAGCCGGAGGAATGCCAGGCGCCGGGTCTCGTCGAGGCGCCCCGTGATGCCATAGTCGAGCAGCACCACCTTGCCGTCGGGGCGGACGAACAGGTTGCCCCCGTGCAGGTCGCCGTGGAAGACGCCGTAGAGCATGGCGCCCTCGAGGAAGGCGATCATCCCGGCGTGGACGACGGCGGAGGTGTCGACCCCTGCGTCGTGCATCCCGGCCACGTCGTCCCAGCGGAAGCCGTCGAGGCGTTCCATGACGAGCACCCGGCGGGTGACCAGAGTCGGATGGGGGCGGGGCACGACGAGGGTCCGCTGGTCGGTCTCGGCCAGGATGTGGGCGATGTCGAGCATGTTCTCGGCTTCGAGGCGGAAGTCGAGTTCCTCGACGATCGTCTCGGCGAACAGCTGCACCAAGGCGGGGGGATTGGCCAGCGCCGCCACCGGGATGCGACCGACCAGCGCCTGAGCGATCCAGCTCATCACGCCCAGGTCACGGCGGACCAGGCTGGCGACCGTCGGGCGCTGCACCTTGACGACGACCGGCTCGCCGGTCAGGAGGATGGCGGCGTGGACCTGGGCGATGGATGCCGCCGCCAAGGGTTCGATGTCGAACTCCTTGAACACGGCGTCGAGCGGTTGGCCCAACTCTTCCTCCACGATGGCCCGGACCGTTTCGTAGGTCTCGGCGGGGACGTGGTCGCGGAGCAACTTGAACTCGTCTACGAGGGGTTCAGGGAAGATCCCCTGGCCCGACGACAGGATCTGGCCCAGCTTCACATAGGTCGGCCCGAGTCGTTCGAATGCCTTGCGCAGCCGGTGCGACAGTCCGGCCTGGGAGATCTCCGGTCGGTTGGCCCACCGGGCACGCCACCGGTCGAACAGGTACCAACCCCCCAGGGCCTGCAGGAGCACCGTGGCGACGAGCACCAGCCGTCGCAGCGGCGGCACCCGGCGCCGGCGGAGGAGTTGCGGAACCTCGGCCGCGGTTGCCTGGCGCAGCTCGTCGATCCCATGGCGCCACGTCAGCTCCGAGGTGATGACCTCCCACGGCGGCGTCTCGCTGAACGCGCCGATGTCGTAGTCGGCTGGTCGCCCGCGGTCGGAGTCGGGAGTGTCTGACGGCGACGCCGCCGCCTCCGGTGTCGAGGTCACGCAGTGACGGTACCTCGGGTGGGCCAGGTTGCCGCCCGCACGACGGGCCATACTTGGGGCCATGAGCGACAGGCTTGCGGTGGGGGGCCAGGCACCCACGTTCACATTGTCGGACCAGTCGGGCCAACCGGTCGACCTGGGCGGCTTCGCCGGGCGGCGGGTGCTGATCTACTTCTATCCGAAGGCCGACACGCCCGGTTGCACCACCCAGGCATGTGGTCTGCGCGACATCCTGGGGCAGGTGGGCGACACTGCCATCTTGGGCATCAGCCCCGATGCACCCGCCAAGCAGGCCAAGTTCGACAAGAAGTACGGACTTGGTTTCCCGTTGTTGGCCGACGAGGACCACGCCGTGGCCGAGGCGTATTCAGTGTGGGTGCAGAAGTCGATGTACGGCCGGACGTACATGGGCATCGAACGCTCGGCGTTCCTCGTTGGCCCGTCCGGCGCCCTCGAAGAGGTCTGGTACAAGATCTCGCCGAAGGACACGCCGACCAAGCTGCTCGACGCCTTGGCGGCGCGGTAGCCCGCGGCCGCTCGCGGTAGCTCGCAGTATTTAGGCGGCTGCGGCGGGCGCGGCGGCGGCTGGGGGAGCCGAAGCGGGCGCCTCGTCGTGGTGAGCGGTCAACTCGGCTGCCGTCCTCACCATGGGGTTGAACTTCGTTGCCTCGGCCGACGCGGGGGGACCGAACGGCCCTGCCCACGGTGCGGTCGCTGCGTCCCGATCAGGCTTGTCGCGGAACCATCCCATTTTTCCCACCTTCCATCACCCGTACAGGTATGGAATCGGCATTTCTGCGCCCTTACTACAGTCAAACGGCGCGCTGGCCGCGGACATTCCTCAGGTGGGAGAAATCACCAGGCAGCCGTTGTGGCCGCCGAATCCGAAGGAGTTGGAGAGTGTCGGCCCCGGTTCCCACGGGCGGGGTTCGCCCATGACGACATCGAGGTGCACGTCGGGGTCGAGGTCGGTGAGCCCGGCGGTCGGGGGGATGAGCCGGTGGGTGATGGTGAGCACCGACGCCACCGTCTCGATGGCCCCGGCGGCGCCGAGCGCGTGGCCGATCACGCCCTTGGTCGAGGTGACCGGGGGACCGGGTGTGCCGAAGACCTTGACGATGGCCTCCGCCTCGGCTGCGTCGTTGAGCGGCGTCGACGTCCCGTGGGCGTTGATGTGGGCGATGTCGGTCGGCACCAGGCCGGCGTCGGTGATGGCTTGCTCCATGCAGGCTGCGGCACCGGGGCCGCCGGGTGAGGGGGCCGTGATGTGGTAGGCGTCGGCGTTGGACGCCCCGCCCGCCAGCTCGGCGTAGATGGTGGCGCCCCGGGCGACCGCCCGGCCCCATTCCTCCAGGATCACCACCGCTGCGCCCTCGGCCATCACGAAGCCGTCGCGGGTCGTGTCGAAGGGTTTCGACCGGCCGCTGCGGGAGAGGGCGGTCATGTTGCCGAAGGCGGCTTCGGCGACGCCGGTGCAGCTCGCCTCGGCACCTCCGGCGAGCATCACGTCGGCCCGGCCGGTGGCGATGACGCGTGCCGCGTTGGCGATGCTGTGGGTACCGGAGGCACACGCGGTGACCGTTGTCTCGCACGGCCCTCGCATGCCGTAGCGCATGGACACCGCGGCGGCGCCGGCGTTGGCCATGATCATCGGCACCATGAAGGGGGACACTCGCCGAGGCCCCTTCTCCTTATACGCCCAGATTTGGGTTTCGAGCGTTTCCAGCCCGCCGACCCCGGTCCCGATGAAGACGCCGACCCGATCGGGGTCGGCGGCCAGTCCTTCGAGGCCGCCCGCGTCGGCGATCGCCTGTTCGGCGGCGGCCACGGCCAGCTGGCCGAATCGGTCGATCCGCCGAACCTCCTTGGAGCCGAAGTAGGGCGTGGCGTCGAAGTCCTGGACCCGGCGGATCCCATCCGCGGGCGTGGCGAGGAGTCCCTCCCAGAAGGCGTCTTTGCCGGTGCCGCACGAGGCAACGACGCCGAGCCCGGTGATCGCGACGCGCCGCCCGGGTACGGAACCAGTGCCGTCGGCTGCGCCGACCAGTGCCAGCATCAGAGCTTCGAGGTGACCAGCTGAAATGCTTGTTGGACCGTCTCGATGCCTTCGAGCTCGGTTTCGTCCACCGTGACCTCGAAGGACTCTTCCAGTGCCATCACCAGCTCGACCAGGTCGAGGCTGTCGGCGTCGAGATCGTCTCCGAAGCGAGCGGCAGGGGTGACCTTCTCGGGGTCGACCTGCAGTACTTCAACGGCGCACTGCTTGAATTTGTCGAACGCGGCTTGGTCGTCCATCTCATCCTCCGGTCGGAATCACGCGAATCTACTTCGTCAGGGCGCCGTGGTCGGTCAACGGTGCCGATAGTTGGTGCCGGAGTTTCGACGAGGTGCTCGTCGTCACCGGGTCGCCGGATGTCCGGCGCAGTCTTGGAAGGGGTCGCTGCACCAGCGCCAGACGGCAGACGCCCACGTCATGCCGGCGCCGAAGCCCGACATCAAGATGAGGTCGCCATCGGCCACCCGGCCCGCATCCACGGCCTCGCACAGGGCAAGGGGGATCGAGGCCGAGCTGGTGTTTCCCGTTCGATCGAGCATCACCGCGGCCCGCTCCAGGGGGATCTCCAACCGGGCGCACGCCGCTTCGATGATCCGCGAGTTGGCCTGGTGGGGGACGAACAGCGCGATGTCCTCCGGGGTGACCTTGGCCCGCTCCATCGCCGCCTGCGACGACTCGACCGTGGCCCGCACGGCCCGGCGGAACACCTCTTTGCCGACCATCTGCAGGGAGCCGCCCAGGTCGGCGTAGAGGATGGGCTGAAGCGCCCCGTCGACGCCGACATCCCAGCCGAGGAGGGAACTGTCGCCCGGGACCTCCTCGACAACCACCGCACCCGCCCCGTCGCCGAAGAGCACGGCAGTCTCACGGTCGGTCCAGTCGACGATGCGCGAGAGGGTCTCGGAGCCGATCACGAGGACCCGGTGGGCGCCCCCGGTGATGAAGCTGGCCGCGGTGACCAGGCCGTACACGAAGCCGGCGCAGGCGGCGTTGAGGTCGAAGGCGGCGCAGTGCAGGCCGAGGGCGGACTGCACCACCGACGAGGTGGCGGGGACCGCCTGGTCGGGTGTGGTGGTGCACAGGATCAGCAGGTCGATGTCCTCGGCACCCAGGTGGGCCGCGTCGAGGGCCTTGTGGCCCGCTTCGATGGCCATGGAGGCCGTGGTGCCGATCCCGTTCGGCGGTGAGGTCCACATGGACGGGTCGGCCGGTCGGGGGGCGAAGGGGCCGTAGATCACCCGGCGTTCCCGGATCCCGGTGCGGTCGACGATCCAGCTGTCGCTGGTGTCGAGGTACCGGGAGAGGTCCTCGTTGGTGACGATGGTCGGCGGGAGGGCCATCGCCCATCCGGTGATGGCGCTGCCGCGATTGGGGGACATGGGGGCCATCAGTTGGCCCGCAGCCACGCCACAGGTTGCCCACTTTGGACCCGCTCACCCGGGAGGGCGAGCATTCCCATCAGCCAGCCGGCGAAGGGCGATCGGACGTCGGTGTCGCCGACGCGGCCGAGGACCGTTCCCACCTCGATCGGCTCCCCCTCGGCGGCGGCCGCGGCGCTGGCGCCGGTCGGCTCGAACACGCCCGCGCAGGGACTGATGACCATCCGTTCGGACACGTACAGGTGCTCGCCGTGATGGCTGACGGCGTAGG
>JAUTXM010000013.1 GCA_030838025.1 Acidimicrobiaceae bacterium | reverse complement strand
GGCGGCGGACCTTCGATGACCACCTCGTCGCAGAACGCCACCGCGGCCGCGGCACCGAGACCGGCATGCTGGATGCAGGCACCCAACGATGCCTCGGGAGGCTCCATCCGCTTGCTGTGAGCAAGGCTCAGGAAACGGCCACGCCGGTTGGCGAAGGCAACGACCAGGCGGCGGGGACCGAAGGCCCGCTGGTCCAGCGCGAACGACCAGGCTTCCTTCCTCAGATTCGTCTTGTCCCTATCGGTGGCTCTGTACCCGTCAACCACGATGAGCCTGTCAGCCATGGCCGGTCTCCTCTGACGTGGCGCCTCGCGCCTGCGGTCGTCGCTCGGACGAAGTGTGGGCGGGCTCGCCCACCACTGTCGTCTATGCCGCGTACGGTGGGGTGATGGAACGACCC
Organism: Acidimicrobiaceae bacterium; assembly: GCA_030838025.1. GTDB lineage: Bacteria > Actinomycetota > Acidimicrobiia > Acidimicrobiales > Palsa-688 > JALYXV01. The sequence goes on along the minus strand of JAUTXM010000013.1, from coordinate 21,152 downwards.
AGCGTTCGTGTTTCCATCGCCAACTTCCGCGACTACGACGCGCCGTTTGCCACCAAGTTGAAACTGGTGTTGGCGAACAACCTCACCAAGCTCCGCAACCATTCGGGGTGTTGTGGCAATCACGGCCAACCCGGGTGTTGACAACCGTCCGACGGGCCCCGTGAGGGTCCACACGACCACGATCACCACGACCACTGAGCCGAGGGAATAGCCCGCCCGGCTGCGTCGTCGATCACCCCCACTACCAGCGGCGCTGCCGGGCAGGCGAGCCAGCAGGATTCGAACACCCCTGTTATGTTTGGCCGCGATCACGGGGGCAGGATGCTGAATCGACTGGCCGCTTTCGTCGTGCGCCGGGGCCGGATCGTGCTCTTGGCCGCACTGGTCGCCACCATCGCGGCCGCGGCGATTGGCGGGGGGGTGGCGTCGCACCTGTCCTCCGGGGGCTTCTTCGATCCGAATGCCCCGTCATCCAAGGCTCACGATCTGCTGGCCAGCCATTTCCACACCGGCGACCCCAACATGGTCCTTCTCGTTACCGCCAAGGTGGCTCGCGGCGCCCCTGCATATACGCCGGCCGTCGACGACCCCGCGATCGGCCGGGAGGCGCTGGCCGTGACCGAGCAGCTGGGCCGGGAACCGAGTATTGGCAGCGGTCAGGTCACGTCGTACTGGTCGCTCGGCAACGCCCCGCCGCTGCGCAGCAAGGACGGGACGCAAGCCCTCATCCTGGCTCGCGTCACCGGCAGCGACGACCAGGTAACGAAGAGCATCAAGGCAATCGCACCCCGCTACCAGCTGGACAACTCGCAGCTCGCGGTAGAAGTCGGCGGCCAGGCCCAGGTGTTTCATCAGGTCGGCACCCAGGTCCAAGAAGACCTCAAGCGAGCCGAGATGCTTTCGCTCCTCCCGACCCTCCTGCTCCTGCTCTTGATCTTCCGCAGCGCCGTGGCGTCCCTCTTGCCGGTTGCGATCGGCGCCCTCTGCGTGGTCGGCACCCTGCTGGTGCTGCGGGTGATCACGCTGTTCACCCACGTGAGCATCTTCTCCCTCAACCTGACCACGGCCCTCGGGCTGGGGCTGGCCATCGACTACAGCTTGTTCATCGTCTCCCGGTTTCGGGAGGAGGTGCATCGCGGACTCGACCCGTCACAGGCAGTGGTCCGGACCATACAGACCGCGGGCCGCACCGTCGTCTTCAGCGCCACCACCGTCGCTGTCTCGCTGGCGGCGCTGCTGGTGTTTCCCCTGTACTTCTTGAAGTCGTTCGCCTATGCCGGCATCGCGGTCACCATCCTGGCCGCGGTCGGTGCCGTCGTCGTCCTCCCGGCCATCCTGGCGGTACTCGGCCCCCGCGTCGACCTCGGCACCCTCGGCGGCCGCCTGAAGGCCCGCACCATTCCAGACACCGAGCACGGTTTCTGGCACCGGCTGGCCACGACGGTCATGCGCCGCCCAGTGGTCATGGGCGGGGCCGTAGTGGTCCTGCTGGTGGTGTTGGGATCCCCATTCCGCCATATCAGCTTCGGGCTCCCCGACGACCGGGTGCTGCCCAGCTCGGCCACCAGCCATCTGGTCCACCAGGCAATCCGCACCAATTTCACCGGGAACGAGGCCAGCGCGGCCCAGATCGTGGCCCCGACCGCCGACCCCAGGGCAGCGGCCGTCATCGGCGGCTACGCCGCCCGGCTGTCGATGATCGCCCACGTGGGTCGCGTCGACGCCACCACCGGCTCCTACGCGGGAGGTCAGCTGGTGGCCCCGCCCAACGCGGCCAGCGCCCGGTTCACGGCGCCCGGCCAAGGCGGCGGTACCTGGCTCTCGGCGGTCCCGACGGTCGACCCGCAGTCAGCCCAGGCCGAAACGCTGGTACACGCCATCCGGGGCACCCCTGCGCCTTTTCCCATCATCGTCGGCGGACAGTCGGCCCAACTGGTTGACTCGAAGGCGTCGCTGGGGAGCAAGCTGCCGTTGGCCGGCGCCCTCATCGCCCTGGTCACCTTCAGCGTGTTGTTCCTCATGACCGGCAGTGTGGTCGTGCCGGTCAAAGCGCTGGTCCTGAACCTGCTCAGCCTCACCGCCACCTTCGGCGCCATGGTGTGGATCTTCCAGCAGGGCCACTTGGCGCACTTCTTCAACTTCACGGCCACCGGCCGGTTGGAGACGACCACCCCCATCTTGATGTTCTGCATCGCGTTCGGGCTGTCCATGGACTATGAGGTCTTCCTCCTGTCGCGGATCAAGGAGGAGCACGACCGCACCGGCGACAACGTCAGTTCGGTCGCGCTCGGGCTTGAACGCACCGGCCGGATCGTGACCGCGGCCGCGTTGCTGCTCGCGGTGATCTTCACCGCCACCGCCACCTCGGAAGTGACCTTCCTCAAGATGTTCGGCGTCGGGCTGACCATGGCCGTCCTGGTCGACGCCACCTTGGTGCGAGGCGTGTTGGTTCCGGCATTCATGCGGCTGGCGGGCGAAGCCAATTGGTGGGCGCCCGAGCCGCTGCAGCGGCTCTACCATCGCATCGGCTTGTCAGAGGGCGCCTGAGGGTCCCGGCGGCAGCTCAGGCCTGCTGGGCCAGTCCGACAATGTGGCCCTGGGGATCGGCGATCAACGCGAACGCCACGCCGGGGACATCGACGCGCTCTTGGACCACCCGGCCGCCGAGTTCTGCGGCCTGCCCCAGGGTTCGGTCGATGTCTTCGACGCCAACGAAGAAGGTCACGAGATCGCCGTCGCCCTGGAGCGGGCTGATCGCGGTATAGAGCGAATCGGGGACACCTGTATCGACGAAGGTGTAACCGGGGAACGCCCCCTCCTGCGGGTAGGTCCACCCGAACAGACCTCCGAAAAAGGCGCGAGTCGCGTCAGGATCGGTCGAGCGGATCTCGGCGTGCACAATCGGATGCGGCATGGTTTCTCCCTGGTTCGCAGTGCAGGTGCGGTGCCATTCGGCACCATCCACGCTGAACGACGGACGGACGCGCCCAGATCGACACCATTCGCGGAGAAATCCCGCGACGTGTCGGGGGTGGGCCGGGTGGGCCGGGTGGGCCCAGTCTGTGGGCTCCTTACGGCTCTGTGGGCTCGTTACGGTCGTCATTGCGCTCTAACTCGCCCACGGAACCCTAAGTCGCCCACGGATGCGGCCGTTCAGCGCGGGGCGGTCACCGCGGACGGGACGACGTCCGCCATGCGGAGTCGGATGAGCGCCGCGGTGCCGGCGACGGCGGGCAGGAGTGTCCCGAGGGCGCGATACGCGAGGACGCCGGCCAGGGCGGTGGGGAGCGGGACGCCGGCGTGGTGCAGCAGCGCGGGGACGACCGTCTCGACGACACCGAGCCCAGCAGGGACAAAGGGCACCAAGGCAGTGATCATTGCGACCGCATAGGCGAACAGGAACATCCCTGGTTTCAGGTGTACGCCGACCGCGACCAGGGCGCAGCGAAAGCAGGTGGCGTCGGCCAGGCACGTGGTGAGGGCGACGCCGGCGAGGGCGGCCTGGTTGCGCCTCGATCCGAGCGCCTCGAGGATCTCGGCGTGCCAGAGGGCGCCTCGGGCCCGGCGTTCGCTGGCCGGCAGGGAAGGACGCCAGAACCGGAGCCTTCCGCCCACCAGCGCCACCAGCTCCATCGTCTGGCGCCGGCTGGCCAACCAGGCCGTCACGGCCAGCGCCCCGAGAACGGTAAGCGCGATGGCGGCGAGGACGAAACGGCCCGGCGCCGCCCGCGGATACCGAACCTGAGCCACCGCCGCCACGCCCAGCGCGTCGAGGGCGGCAACACCGAACAGTGTTCGGACCGACAGCCATTGCATGAGCCCGAGGGCAATGAGCGTCCGCCGGCTGTCGACCCCGCGGCGACGCAGCTCGGCACCGGCCATGACGAGACCCTCGGCTGGCGCGGCCGGGAGGACATTGCCCAATCCGGCCACGACCAGGCCCAGGCGAACCCCGTTGCGACGGCTCACGCGGTCGCCGACCAGGCGGCGCAACAAGAGGCCCAACGCGGCGTAGCTGCCCGCCTCCGCCAACCCGCCCGCAGCGAGCCAGCCGGGGCGGGCCGAGGTGACGGCCCCCGCGGCGTCGGCGAATCCTCCTGACGAGGACACGATGAAGTAGATGGCGCCGGCGCCAATCAGAAGCCCAACAGCAAGGCGGAGCCGTCCCGGTCGCGCCGTGCGGTCGGGCACCCCGCCGTCGACAAGAGGAAACACCTCGGGTTGCGTCGCGGTCATGGCTGGAGCTGCGCGGAGATGGGCGGAGACGGGGCGACGAGGGGGCGAATGGCTCAGGCGTCGCGCCGTACCAAGGACGATCCGGCAATGATCAGCGCCGCGATTGCATAGATGCAGAACACGCCGAAACCGACCCAGGGTGAGAGTTCGTTCGTGCCCCTGGTCCCTCCACCGACCAGGGCCTGGCCGGCGTTGCTCGGGAGAAACTTCTGGACCGCGTCCATCGAACTGGGCAGCAGAAGGGCCAAGGAGGGGAGCACAAAGATCAAGCCGAACACCGCGGCGATGGCTCCCGCGGTCCTGCGAATGATGGTGCCCAAACCGAGCGCCAGCAGTCCGAGGACCGCCAGATAGAGGCCGGATCCGATCACGATGCGCAGGGCATCGGGTGCGCCGAGGCTCACGCCGATGTGTTTGGTCGACAGGATCGCCTGCCCGACGAAGAAGGCAATGAAACAGGCGCCGGTCGAAACCACGAACGTGACGCCGGCAAAGACCGCCGCTTTGGCGGCCAGGACGGTGAGGCGTTGGGGCACGGCGGCGAAGGTGGCCCGGATCATGCCGCTGCTGTATTCGCTGGTGACGACGAGTACGCCCAGCACCGCGATGGCCAGCTGGGCCAGGAAGCCGCCCGCCAGGCTGGACGTGATCGGATCGAAGGTCGCCTTGTCCTTCACGCTCAGGCTGGCATATTGCGCCACGTAGACCGCACACACGATCACGGACAACCCGATCATCGCGACCGCAGCCGCGAGCAGCGTCCAGTAGGTCGAGCGGACGGTGCGCAGCTTGGTCCACTCCGAGCTCAGCACGTCAGGGAAGATCGGCCCCGTCGGCTGCGCACCCGCCAAGGGACCACCCAACTGGGGCATCTGGGTCACAACCATCGTCAGGCCACCTTCCCGGGCTCGGAGCGGTAGTCGACGCTGTCGTGGGTCAGTTCCATATAGGCCTCTTCCAAGGATGCTTCTTGGGGTGACAGCTCGTGCAAGACGACGCCATTGGCGCCCGCCAGATCGCCGATCGCGGGGGCGTCGAGTCCGGTGACGGCCAGTGCGCCGTCGTCCTCGGAGCGACTCGACCCGCCCTTGGCGTTGACCAGCGCGGCCAGCTTGGCAACCTGGGGGGAGCGAACCCGGACATAGTTCTGCGAGCTGCCCCGAATGAGATCGTCGACGCTGGCCTCGGCCAGCAGTTTCCCCCGGCCGATCACGATCACGTGGTCGGCGGTCAAGGCCATCTCCGCCATGAGGTGGCTGGAAACAAACACCGTGCGCCCCTCGCCGGCCAGGGACCGCATCAGATTGCGGATCCACACGATCCCGTCGGGATCGAGACCGTTGACCGGCTCGTCGAAGATCAACACTCCCGGATCTCCGAGCAATGCCACACCAATCCCGAGTCGCTGGCCCATGCCGAGGGAGAACAGGCCGGCCCGTTTCTTGGCCACGCTCGTCAGCCCGACGATCTCCAGTACCTCGTCCACCCGGCGGCGCTTGATGCCATTGCTCTTGGCCAGGCACAGCAGGTGGTTGAAGGCGCTGCGTCCGTCGTGGATCGCCTTGGCTTCCAGCATGGCACCCACCTCGAACAGCGGGCGAGAGATCTTGGCGTAGGCACGCCCGTCGATGGTCACCACACCCCCGGTCGGGGCGTCCAGACCCATGACCATGCGCAGCGTCGTCGACTTGCCTGCCCCGTTGGGTCCGAGAAATCCCGTGACCTGACCGGCGTTCACCTCGAAGGAGAGATCGTCGACGGCCAGCTTGGACCCGTATCGTTTGGTCAGGCCGTGGGCTTCGATCAACGCATTCCTCCTGGGGTAGGGAGGCGTCGAGCCCGTTAACGGGGCGACAACCGTGCGGTCGTCCTGCCCGAACCAAGCGTCTCTCGAGTTCTGGTGAGCGTTGCGGTCACCAGGGTCCGGGGCGACAGTTCCCGGACGCTGCCCAAGGCTCAAGGCAGATCCGCCACGGCGAGGAACAGCTCCGTGTAAAATACCAGCGTACACCCGTTCTTGCCCGGCCCAGCCGCAGGTCAGTCGGGCAAGTGCCGCAGGTCCGGGTCATTTCGGCCAGAGCGATCTTCGTCGCTTTCGGGCGCGGTCGATTCGAGCGACGCGGGTGTCACGACGAGCTTGAGCGTTTCCACAGGTTGATGTCACCTTCGACGGCGTGCTCGTCGATCTCGGCCAGCTCGGCGGCGGAGAACGTGAGGTTGTCCAGAGCCGCCAGGTTCTCCTCCAGCTGGGCCACGCTGCTCACCCCGATGAGGGTGGAGGTGACACGGGCGTCGCGCAGCGTCCACGCCAGGGCCATCTGGGCGAGCGTCTGGCCCCGGCGTTGGGCGATGGCGTTCAGGGTCCGGACGTGCGCCAGGTTGGTATCGCTCAACATGTCGGGGCGTAGCGACCCCCGGCGCTCGGCGCGCGAGCCCTCGGGGATGCCTCCCAGGTAGCGGTCCGTCAGGAGACCCTGGGCGAGTGGCGAGAAGGTAATGCAGCCGGCGCCGATCTCGGACAGGACGTCGAGCAGGCCGCCTTCGATCCAGCGATTGAGCATCGAGTACGACGGCTGGTGGATGAGCAGCGGCGTGCCCAGGCTGGCCAATATGTCGGCGGCTTCCCGGGTGCGGTCGTCGGAATACGACGAAATGCCGACATACAGCGCCTTGCCCTGGCGCACTGCGGCATCGAGGGCGCCCATCGTCTCCTCCAGCGGAGTGTCGGGGTCGAAACGGTGGGAGTAGAAGATGTCGACGTACTCGACGCCCATCCGAGCCAGGCTCTGGTCGAGGCTGGCAAGGAGGTACTTGCGCGAGCCTCCCTCGCCGTAGGGACCGGGCCACATGTCGTAGCCCGCCTTGGTCGAAAGAACGAGCTCGTCCCGGTAGGGCGCCAGGTCGCGACGCAGGATCCGACCGAAGTTCTCCTCGGCTGACCCGTACGGGGGGCCGTAGTTATTGGCCAGGTCGATGTGGGTGATGCCGAGATCGAAGGCGCGCAGCAGGATCTGGCGTCCTGTCTCGATGGGCCGTTCGCCGCCAAAGTTCTGCCAGAGCCCGAGCGAGACGAGCGGCAGCATGAGGCCGCGGCGGCCGCAGCGCCGGTAGCCCATGTCCGAATAGCGCCCCGCAGCTGCGTCATACACCATCGGCGTCGTCTCCTCGTGCGTCACTCAGCCAGGCGTCCACTTCCCGCCCGAGGCCCGTTGCCCGGCCGCCCGTCCAGGCGACTCGGCCAGCGGCGCGTCGTTGGAACCCGAAGGCACTTCCGGCCAGCTCGTGGTGGTCTGGGGTGCCCGATCCGAACCACAACGCGTCGTCGGCAGTGAGCGTGAACGCCACGCCGGCCGCAACGAGAGCGGGCAACGGGTGGCTCGCGAGGAGGGGCACGACACCGAGGGCGACATTAGACACCCGGCGGAGGTCGCACACCATCTCCTCGGGGATCAGCACCGCCCGGCTCGGGTTATCGGCGTGACACGGTGGGTAGGGTCGCCGGATGCGAATCTGGCCCGGGCAGCCCTACCCCCTCGGGGCGTCATTCAGTGGAGTGGGGACCAACTTCTCATTGTTCTCCTCAGTCGCCGAACGCGTCGAGCTGTGCCTGTTCGATGCGGCCGGCGTCGAGACTCGACTCGACCTGCCCGAGTCCACCGCTTTGTGCTGGCATGGCTACGTTCCTGACGTCCTGCCGGGCCAGCGGTACGGCTATCGCGTCCATGGCCCCTACGACCCCGACAACGGCCTGCGGTGCCGGCCCTCCAAGCTGCTCATCGATCCCTACGCCAAGGCCCTCGACGGCGGCGTGGACTGGGATGAGTCACTCTTCGAGTACCACTTCGGCAGCCCCGACGACCTGAACAACGACGACGACAGCGCGCCCCATGTTCCCAAGGCGGTGGTCATCAATCCCTACTTCGAATGGGAAAACGACCGCCACCCCCGAACGCCGTGGCACGAAACGGTCCTGTACGAGGTCCATGTCAAGGGCTTCACGCAGACGAACCCGCGCATCCCCGAGGCGTTTCGAGGGACCTACGCCGGACTCGCCCATCCGGCATCGATCGAGTACCTCCTCTCGCTCGGCGTCACCGCGGTGGAGCTCCTGCCGGTTCACCAGTTCGTGCACGACTCACATCTAATGGAACAAGGACTGCGCAACTACTGGGGCTACAACTCGATTGCGTTCTTGGCACCGCACATCGACTACGGCAGCCGGCGGCGCAACGGCCAGCACGTCGCCGAGTTCAAGGACATGGTCAAGACGCTGCACGCGCACGGTATCGAGGTGATCCTCGATGTCGTCTACAACCACACCGCCGAGGGCAACCACATGGGTCCGATCCTCTCCATGAAGGGGATCGACAATCCGGCCTACTACCGGCTCGTACCCGACAACCGCGGCTTCTATTACGACACGACCGGCACCGGTAACAGCCTCAACGTGGGTCACCCCCATGTCCTGCAGCTGATCATGGACTCGCTGCGGTACTGGGTCCTGGACATGCATGTCGACGGGTTCCGTTTTGATCTCGCCGCCACCTTGGCCCGCCAGTTCCACGAGGTCGACCGGCTGTCGGCGTTCTTCGACCTCATCCAGCAGGATCCGGTGATCAGCCAGGTCAAGTTGATCGCCGAGCCCTGGGACATCGGCGAAGGCGGCTACCAGGTCGGCAACTTCCCGCCGCTGTGGTCGGAATGGAACGGCAAGTACCGCGATACCGTCCGCGACTTCTGGCGGGGCGAGAACCAAACCCTGGCGGAGTTGGCGTACCGCTTCACGGGCAGCTCCGACCTCTACGAGCGCGAGGGCCGGCGGCCCTCGGCCAGCATCAACTTCCTCACCGCCCATGACGGCTTCACCCTCGCCGACCTTACGGAGTACAACGAGAAGCACAACGAGGCCAACGGCGAAGACAACGCCGATGGCGAGAGCCACAACCGATCCTGGAACTGCGGCGTCGAGGGTCCGACCGATGATCCCGAGGTGCTCGAGCTGCGGGCCCGGCAGCGGCGCAATTTTCTCGCCACCCTCCTACTGTCGCAGGGCATACCGATGCTCCTGGGCGGCGACGAGATGGCCCGGACCCAGGGCGGAAACAACAACGCCTACTGCCAGGACAACGAAACCTCCTGGTTCGACTGGGAGCATCAGGACGGAAGCCTGATCGCCTTCACCCAGCGGCTGCTGGCAATCCGCCGGCATCACCCGGTGTTCCGGCGCCGCGAATACTTCCAGGGCCGGGCGCTGCACGGCGGGGGCGTCGACGACGTCGCGTGGTTCGGGCCGGACGGCAGCGAAATGAGCGAGGACGACTGGCAGGAGGGTTACGCCAAGTCGATGGCCGTCTTCTTGAACGGCGAAGCCATCCCGGGGCCGGACAGCCGGGGGGACCGGATCGTCGACGACACGTTCCTCGTGCTGTTCAACGCCCACCACGAACCGATCGATTTCACCCTGCCGGAGGAGCGTTTTGGCAAGCGTTGGATCCGGACCCTCGATACCGCCGACGCCATGGCCGAGGGTGACCAGGTGGACGCCAACCAACAAACCCAGATCCAGGGCCGTTCGCTCACCCTTCTGCGACGCGTCGGCTGAGCGGCGCCAAGGGATGGCCGCGGGTTAGCCGCCGACGACGGTCCCGATGAGTCGCCCCAGGCCGTAGGTCGCTCCGGCGGCCAAGAGGCCGAACACCAGCTGGCGGGTGCCTGAGAACAAGGCGCTGCGGCCGGTCAGCAGCGTGATCAGGGCGCCGATCACGAACAGACCGGCGGCGGCGCAGACGATGGCGGCCGCGACCGCCGCGGTTCCGCCCACGAAGAGGTAGGGGATCAGCGGTATGAACGCACCGATCGCGAACAGTGCGAACGAGGAGGCCCCCGCCGAGTAGGGCGAGCCGCCGAGGGAGGCGGGGTCGAGCCCCAGCTCCTCTCGCACCATGGCGTCCAACGCCGCCCCCTCGTCGCCGATGAGCCGCTTGGCCACCTGCCGGGCCTCGTCTTCGGGAATTCCCTTGGCTTCGTAGATGAGGGCCAGCTCTTCTTCCTCCTCGTCGGGCACGGAGCGAATCTCGGCCGCCTCGGTGCGGACCTGGCGCTGATACAGCTCCCGGGCGCTTTGCACCGAGATCCACTCCCCGATGGCCATCGAGAAGGCCCCGGCCAGCAAGCCGGTGAGTCCGGTGATGAGGATGGCGGAGGACGCGAGCTGGGCGCCCGCCACGCCCATGACCAACGCCAGGTTGGACGTCAGCCCGTCGTTGGCGCCGAGCACCGCGGCTCGAAGGGCGTTGCCGCCCAGAGCCGGGTGCCGGCCCTCGATCCGGCCGAGCGTCTCGCCCGCCACGCCGCGAGGCGACCCGCCCGCGACATAGCGCAGCACTCGGGCGTGGGACCGCTCTTGGTCACGCATCGGCGTGCCTTCGGTCTCGGGTTGGTCGTCGTAGCCGGTCTGGTCGATCTGTTCGAGCGTCGCCACCGTCCGCAAGACCAGCTGGGGCCCGAACCGGCGCGCCAGAAATCCCATGGTGCGGGCCCGCCATGACGGGGTCCTCGGGCTTGGATCCACCCCCTCGGCGCGGATCCGGTCCTCCCAGAACCCGAGGTGGCGTTCCTCCACCTCGGCCAAGCGGCGGTAGACCGAGGACAGTTGCTCGCTCGGCTCGGCCGCCGCCATGGCTCGGTAGACATAGGCCGAGTCGAACTCGGCTTGGCGGTTGGCCCGGTAGCGGCGGACATCAGCAGCGGCCATGCCGTGAGTTTCGTTCCAAATACCAAGGAGTGCACGTGAATCTAATTGCCGTCGTCACCGGGGCCAACCGCGGCATCGGCTTCGAAGTGGTCCGCCAACTCGCCGACCGCGGCGACACGGTCGTGCTCGGCGCCCGGGACGTGGCCCGGGGCGACGCGGTCGCCCGGCCGCTCATCGACGCCGGCGCCGACATCGTGGTCCGCCGCCTCGACGTGACCGACCAGTCGACCCTCGACGCCGTGGCCGCAGAGCTCGCCAGCAGCCACCGCCGCCTCGACATCCTGGTCAACAACGCCGCCATTCACTACGACACCTGGCAGCAGGCGGCGGGCGCCGACCTGGCCATCGTCGCCGAGGCGATCGACACCAACCTGGTCGGTGCCTGGCGGGCGGTCAACGCCTTCCTTCCACTCCTGCGCGCCAGCGAGCACGGTCGCATCGTCAATGTCTCCAGTGAAAGCGGGTCACTGGCATCCATGGGGGGCGGCACTCCGGCCTACAGCGCCTCCAAGGCCGCCCTGAACGCGTTCACCCGCATGCTGGCGGCCGAGCTACGACCCGAGGGGATCCTGGTGAACAGCGTCTGCCCGGGCTGGGTAGCGACGGACATGGGGGGCCCGGGCGGGCGGCCTGTTGCCGACGGCGCCGCCAGTGTCGTCTGGGCGGTGGACCTCCCTGACGACGGGCCCACCGGCGGCTTCTACCGCGATGGGGCACCCGTCCCCTTCTGATTGTTTCGCCGCCTTCGACGCCGAGGAGGGTGGGGCGTTTCCCCGCTCGACCCGAGTCCCGGTCCGCCCCCGTGGGCCGGAAGCCAGGCTGGACGGTGGAATCGGCGCTGGGCGCGACGACACCCCCCTTTTCCCAGACCGGTTGGTCAGGTGCGACAGTTGCGGCAGGTTCCTACGAGATCCATGCGGTGGTCGTCGACGGTGAATCCCGTCTCTTCCTCGGCGACACGGGCCGCCTCGGCGAGCGCCCGCTCCAGGCGGGGCGAGGCGGCGACGTCGACGACCTGGCCGCACGATTCGCAGATGAGGTGGTGGTGGTGGCCGGCCAGGTCCTCGGCCAGCTCGAAGCGGCCGTGGTCGTCGCTTCCGGCCACCCGGCGGAGGGCCTTGGCATCGATGAGGGCCGTGACGTTGCGGTAGGCGGAACTCTGGGGGATGGCGGGCGTCGCGGCGAGGATCTCGGGGATGCTCAGGGGCCGGCCGGCCGCGGCGAGGGTCTCGACCAGGGCTCGCCGCGATGCGGTGTAGCGCTGCTCGACCCTGGCCAGCCGCACCGCGACTTCGGGGTGCAGGCCGTCGACGGTAGCGGTGCGGTCAGCCACGTTGTCTGCTCATGGGTGTTCCTCCGGGATCGCAGAGTCGACGTGTTTGGCGCTCAATGGATTGGCTCGTTACGTGTTCGAGGGTAGGGGGGTTCGGTTCGCCTGGTGGCCCGCGTCGGTCGGCCGGGCGGCTCGAATGCTGGGCATCAGCCGCACCAGCAGGTAGGCGGCGAAGGCAAAGCTGGTGATCAGGAAGCCGACCGGGAGGTTCGTGTAGTAGGTGATGGCGAGGCCGGTCCAGACAAACAGGATCGAGGTGATGACGCACAGCGCGATCCCCCGCCCCGCAGTGCGGCACAGACGTTCCGCGATGGCCCCGGGGATGACGAGGAGGCTGAAGATCAACAGGACACCGACCACCTGGACGGCGGCGGTGACGGCGACCGCGACGATGACCAGAAATGCGATCGACAGGGCGCGCACCGGCACGCCGCGTGCTTCGGCGACGTCCTCGTCCAAGGAGGCGAACAGCAGCGGCCGAAAGAGGGCGCCCACCAGGCCGACGGTGACGACGCCGCAGATGGCGATGATCCACACGTCGTGGACGCTGATTCCGAGAATCTGGCCGAACAGCAGACTGAAGGCCCCCGACGCGTTTCCTTTGTAGCGGGTCAGGAAGTACGAGCCGAGCCCGAGGCAAAAGGCCAGCACGCTGCCGATGACGGCATCGCGGCCGCGGAGGCGCTTGCCCAGGGCGCCGATGAGGGCGGCGCCGATCAGGCTCATTCCCAGCAAGCCGTAGACGGCGCTGAAACCGAACGCCACCCCCCCGCTCGCCCCGGCAAAGCCGATCTCGGAGAGGGCGTGGGCGGCGAACGACGATTGGCGCAGTACCACGAAATAGCCGACGACACCGGCGAGGACGGCGACGATCGTGCCGGCCGCGAAGGCGTGGCGCATGAAGGGGTAATGAAAGAGCTGGTGGGCGTCGTGGATGACGTTCCAGGTTGGATGGGGGGTCGCGGACGCGAGGATCGGGATCATTCGCTGGGTCGGCGTTCGGCCCCCTGCTTCGGCGCCTCGCTGCTCTTGGTGTCGGGCATCATGGTCAGCCGCCGCCGGTGACCGTTGCGTTCAGGGCGTTCTGCAGGTCGAGCAGTTCTGCGCCAAACCAGGCCTGGAAGGAGGTGCCCGGCGGCACCACGGTCTCGGTGACGCCAACGACTCCGATGCCATTACCGCGGGCCAGGTTCTGAAGGTTCGTGGTCACCTCCGTCGAGGTCTGCCGGTTGTAGACGAGGACTTTGGCCTCCTTGTTGGTGAGCAGGTCATGGAAGCGCGCCACTGACGGCGCAGGCGGATCATTGCCTTCGGCGATCGCGTTCATGAAGTCAGTCGGGGACACGACTCGCAGCCCCAGGTAGTCGCCCAGGTAGACGAAGATCGACTCGGTCGACGCAACCGGCGTGCCCGAGAAGTGGCTCTTGATTGCGTCAAGGCGAGCGCGTTGGGGAGCGAACGCGGCGTTCAGCGCCGCCCGCTGGGCGTCGAAGTAGGCGGCGTCGCCGGCGTCCATGTTCTTCAGGTCCGCGGTCACGCGGTCGACGGCCTGCGCCACATAGTCCGGCTGATACCAGAAGTGAGGGTTGTCGCCCTCCTTCTTGCCCAACAGGTCGGCAATGGTGAGCACCTTGCGCTTGGGATTGGGATTGGCGTCCAGCAACTTGTTTCCCCACGCGTCGTATCCCGCCCCATTGAGTACGACGTAGTCGGCGTCCGCAAAGGCGCGGGCGTTGGTGGCGGAGGACTCGAAGTTGTGCGGGTCTGCACCGGGGTCGGTCAGGACGCTGGTGACGTCGCCCTTCTGGCCCGCCAACTGCGACACAATGCTGCCCCAGAAGTTCTCGCCCGCCACGATGCGCAGCGTCCGGCCGGGGGCCGCGCTCGGGAGGCCGGCCGACAAGGTACTCGGCGAAGTGCTCGGCGAGGTGGCCGAACAGGCTCCGGCCAAGAAGACGACCCCGACGATCCCAGCCACCCGCCGGCTCACGAAGCGGGGGACGCGGATCACCATGGGTTGCCAGGATAATCGAGAACGGTTCCCATTACAACCAAGTCGTAATGGGAACCATCCTCATCTTGGAGCTTCCTCGCCTGGCAAAACCGCGCCCTGCTGCAACGATGACTCCATCAACGATCGTTCCCGATGATTTCGAGAACGGTCGTTGATCTACATGATCCCGGCAGCCTTATCCGGGTCCATCATGTCGCCTTCGACCTGGCCGGCGGGCCGGCCGGTAGGGCCTTGGGGGTGGGTCTCCTCGTCGCTGTCGTGGTCCTCGCCCCGCGCCTGACCCGGAACGTGCGTGCCCTCAGTGCCATCCGCCATGACTGATTCCTTTCGTCGGAGTTGTGACATTCCCTACCCACCGAGCAGGAGCGGAAACGCAACGAGTTGTCCGGGCCAGCGAGAGGGCAGGCGCACGGTTATGGGCCTTCCAGTACCCCCTTGAGCGCCTCTAGCAATGCCACTTCCTTCTGCATCTGGCGCTGGATCATCGGTGCCATGAGCTTCGTGAGGCCCTTCGACGCAAGGTCGAGCGTGAACGTCACCGACGTGGACGACGGCCCGTCGGATGTCAGTACGAAGCTGCCGAGCGGGCGGGCCGGCCCGGCAATGACCTCGAACGCCAGGCGGTTCGGCCGCTCAAAGGTGGTGATGCGGTAGTCGCCGTCCATCGTTCGCCCGCCGGGACCCCGCAACGTCTGGCGGTAAACGGTGCCTTCGCCTTCGCCGGATTGTTTCGAGATGTCGATGACTCCTGACCGCCACCGGGGGTTGTTGGTGCCGTCAGCCAGGAAATCGAACACCTCCTCGGCGGGCCGCTCGATCCTGATCGTGTTGTCGGCGTGTGCCATTGACTATCCCTTCGTCGGGTTCCGGGTGGTTGAGACGCACTGATATGGCGCCGCGACCCCCAACACCGCCAAATCATTCTCAGCGTTCGAGGTGGCCTACTCGGCGTGGCGTCTCTGGACATTCTTGAGGACATTCTTGAGCGCCTCGCGCTTCGACAGATTGGAGAGGACGGCGCCGGGACCGTCGACGAATCCAACCACGGCGGAGGCATCGACCCAGGCCAGGTCACGCAAGATCCAGCCGATCGCCTTGCGAATGAAGAAGTCCGTGTCTCCAGCGCGCGCCAGGCAGGCGGCGAACACCCAGTCTCGGTCGATCGCGTCCCGCCAACCACCCATGTGGATGATGGCGCTGCGGGTGAGCCACATGTTGTCGCCGGCCAGCCACCGATCCATCACCGAACGCAGCGCCGGGTGCCCCCGGACCACGACGCCGACGCAGCGCCGGGCCAGCGCATCGCAGGTATCCCACCATGGGTCGGCCGTGATCCAGGAGGCGGCGTCGTCGACGAAGTCAGGTGATGCCTTGGAAGCGAACCGGCCGGCCAGGTCGCAGCCGATGTGGCGGTACTCACGCTCCGGCCGGGCCCACAGGGCGTCGATTGCCGTTCGCACCTCGTTCTCGTCGATGGGACGTCCGGCTGCTGCCAGGGCCGTCCGGATCGCGACTCGCTGCCCTGCCGCCCGCACCCCAAGGAACGAGAACTGGCCTCGCATGTAGGCGCTCATCGCCTCGACGTCGCCCGGCACAGCTGCCACTGCGAGGGCACTGTCGACCTCTGCGACGAACCGGCCGGCCCAGGCTCCCATCAATGACAAATCCTGGCACGCCGTCGTTTGCCTAGAGACGTTGTGACCGGCGGAGATAATCTCTGCCCAGGCTGATCGCGGCGGGGGCGGGCGTGACAGAACTGACCGGACAACCGATCCTGTCGAGCTCTCCAAGGGCCGGCACGTCGACGCGGACGGCGATGCGTGCCGTCGCCGGTTGGGTCATCGTCACGCTGGTGGCCGTGGGCTTGGTCGGGGTGGCGGTGCGCTCCGCTCGAGCGGCCGGCACGAGTCTGCTCGACCGACTTGTCCCCGACGCGCCAGGAACGACATGGGTGTATCACGACATCACCAATGGCACCCCAACCGGGACGGCAACCGTTCGGGTGGCGACGACCGCGGTATCCATCGGCGTCCGGGGACCATTGCTCGATGTGCACGTCGACAACTACCTCGGACGAGGCAGCCCCCACGACGAGATCCGCTTCCAGGCGAAGCAGAACAACCGGCTGGTCATGGTCGGGTACCGCCAGTCCGGGACGTTCTCCCAATTCACGCCCCCGCAGATCCAACTCGAGCTTCCCGTGCAGCCAGGCCACACCTTTACTTGGCGGGGCAAGCGGGATTCGCCCGCCGCTGACCTCTCGGTGACCACGCGGGTCGTCGGCATCGAGAGCCTCGCCGTCGCCGGCCACCCCCAGACGGGATGCGTGCATCTGCACGACGAAGCAGTCGAATCCTCCCCGAGCCAACCGGAGTTTCCGACGTCGGTCGATCGGTGGTTGTGCCCGGGACTGGGCGAAGTGCGGGACCATTTCGACGCCCCGACCGCCGGCGTGCATGTCGACGAGGAACTCCAGAGCGTGCACGGGCCGGGCATCAATCTCGGCCCGCCGACGCCCGCGGCGACGGACACGTCACCGTCAACCACGCCCGCCACGCCCGCTCCCGCCACGCCCGCTCCCGCCACGCCCGCCACATCCACCACGCCGCCGGCCGCTGAGATCGACCCATCGCGTCTGGCCTGGAGCGACACCCGGGTGAGCCTGATCCAGTTTCCCCCTGCGGGTCGCGAGGGCTTGGTGGTGGTCGAGGAGGAGAACGGACGGGTTGCCGCGTTCGACCCCGCCGGAGGGAAGGCCCGATGGGATGTCGAGATAGCCGTCCCGGCCGCGGCCAGCCCTGTCGTCGCCGCCGACACCGTCTTTGTGCCCGACGCCGCCAAACATCTGCTCGCTCTCGATCCCGCCAACGGGGCCACTCGGTGGGCCGCCAGCTTCGACGATGTCGTCTCGGTCCCACCGCTTGTGGTAGGCGATAGCGCCCTCGTGGCAACCGAGGACGGCCGGCTGCATTCGCTCGGCGTCGCGGATGGACGCTCTCGCTGGGACGCAACGCTCTCGGCGCCCCCGTCCGGCCTGGCCCCCCTCGGCTCGGACGTCATCGTGACGACAACCGACGGTACGGTCAGCGCGGTTTCGGCCACCTCGGGCTCCATTCGATGGACCGGCACCCTCCAGGGCAAATGGTCGGCGGGCCCGGTTGCCGGTTCCGGCGTCGTCGTGGTCGCCGACGACCAAGGCGTGCTGTCCGCTTTCGATTCCACGACGGGACACATCCGCTGGACCGACTACCTGCGGACCAATCTGAACGTACCGATGGCGCTGGCCGGCTCGACGCTCTCCGGCTCGATCGTGCTGGTACCCGACGGAAACCGAATCCGAACGTTCGATCTGAGTACCGGCCGGCCGCGCTGGACCGCGGATGTCGGAGGGACGAGTTCGGCAGCGACGGTCGTCGGAGCCGACGTGTTCGTCGCCACACGGGACAATTTGGTTCGCCTTGCCCTCACCGACGGCTCGCGTCGTTCGGCGCAGGCACTACCGCGGTTCGGCCCTGGCCTGCGGCCCCGAACCGCGATGGTCCCCACGATGATCGCCGGTCAACTGTTGGTGACCCTCACCCTCGACGCCGGCGCGGGCTGGCCCCGCACGACCATCCTGGCCTTTCCCGACCGCCAGGATCCAGCGGTCGGGGGCGTCCGATTCACCGGCGAGTTCCGGGTTGTGCCCTCCTCCCCCGCTCGAGCACCCGTACTCCGGGACAACGATCTACTCCTCACCACCGGCGACGCGGTCTATGACGCTCCGCCTCGCGGACCGGTACGGACGGTGACGACCGCAAAGGCGAGGGGCAGCTTCTTGGTCAGCTCGGCCACCATGGTCCTGGCACGAGACGGCGACAGCCTGGTTGCTACCGGGCCGTCGGGGCGGTTATGGACTTATCCCCTCGGCAGCCCCAGCTTCATCGACGTCCCCGCCATCGGCCGGGAACGGGTGTTCGCTCCCATAACGGGCAAGGGCCTGGTCGCCTTGAGCCCCGAAACGGGCCAACTCCAATGGCTCTTCCCGACGACGGGTCCCGGTGGATCCACCCCCCTCGTCTTGGCAGGAGGTGACGTGGTGTACGGCGTCGGCGGACTCACCCGACTCGGCGGGGCAACGGGCTCCGTCCGCTGGCAGGTACCCGGTTTCGAGGCGTTCGGACCGCTCACCGACGACGGCGGCACGATCTACGCGGCCGGCTTGCACAACGGCGAAGAGGCCCTCCTGGCGGTCGACGAAGCGACGGGCGCCATCAAATGGCGGATCGCGGTTCCGGTGAAGTTCCTTTCCAGTCCCGCGGCCGCTCGAGGATCGGTGGCTGCCATCGGCGGCGACAATGTCGTACGGGTCTTCGACGCCGGATCCGGACGGCTGCGCTGGGACCTTCCGCTGTCCACGCCACCAGCGGGGCCTCCGGTCATCGTGGGAGACCGCCTCGTCATCGCCGAGCAAGGCCGCCTGGAGGACGCGGTCCAGCTGGATCATCGTCTGAGCGTCTATGACCTGGCCACAGGAAGGTTCCTCGGCGCCTTCGAGCCAGGCGGTTCGGCCTTCAGCGTCGACTCATTCGCGGGCGCCGACGGGCGCCTCCTGTTTCCCACGCTGGCCGGCGGATTCATCGGCGTTTACATCCTCGGATTGGGGTCCCCGTGACCGAGGGCGGAGGGACGCCAGAGGCCCAGGCCGGTGCCGAGGGTGCCGTGGGTGCCGTGGGGCATCCCAGAACCGGACGCGTCGCGGGAGTGGTCCAGCCGCCCATGGCGGTCTTGTTCGGGGATCGGTACCGGGCCGGCCGTCTCCGCCTGGACGGTACGTCGCCGGTGGCCCGATGGTTCGTCCGACTCGGCATCGTCTTTCTCGTCGGGGTCAACCTGTCTCTGCTCTACGCCAGCCGAGGCGGATGGCGACGGGAGCCACTCGTGAGTGTCCTGCCGGGCAACCACCCGCTGTTCGCCCCGCAAAGCCTGCTCCCCTTCACCTTGGTCGCCCTCGTGGTGGGGTGGGCGTTGGTGCTGTGGGGTGCCGCCCTGTCGTCGATTGTCGTGCGGCTGACGGTCGCGGCGGTCTTTCTGCTGGTCAACAGCGATTTGGGCGGGAAGCTCATCGTGCCTCATGGCCCCGCCCTCGGTTTGCGCTTCGGTCCCTCCGTCGTCCGCACCGGCTATCTGGCCGTTCCTGTACTGCTCGTCGTGGCCTCGATCGCCGGCATGTTTCCTCGCTGGTGGCGCCCGATGCGCCCGCTGTTGCTCGCGGGCGTGGTCACTGCTGCGGTCGCGATGTTCGGCGGATTGTTATGGGTGAACTATGCAGCCCAACGCAACGGTGGCATCAACATCGTCCCTGCCGGGGTCGGGACATCGATCTCGACGACCAGAAGCCTGATCATCCCCGTGCTGATCGGGGCCGCCGTCGAGGTGCTCGAGTTGGGTTACTCGGCGGTGACGGCGACGACGATGCCGCTGCGCCAGTTGAGCGCGAGCGCGGTGAAGGTAATCCTCATCGGCCTGATCGCCGTGAAGTTGGAGATCGAGCTGGTCGCCCACTATTCCGAGGTGGTGGCGTTCGTCCGCCACCGGCAGTTGACCGCCCTCTGCTCGCTCCTTGCCATCGCATTCTTCGCCGGCGCGGGGTTGCTCCTTCGTCGCCCACGCGGTGCCGGTACCGGCACCGGCACCGGCACCGGAGGCGATGACGAAGCCGAGGACGAGGACGACGAAGGACTCATCTACGCCGGTGCGATCGTCCTGGCGTTGCCCCTGATCGCGATCATGATGCTGCTGTCACTTGGGAGTCTGATCTTCGAACAGTTCAACCGAGTGGTCTCGTTCCTCACGCTCGACCTTCCGGTCGACGGAATCCAGCGCAACGGCGACATCTTCATGGCTGCCCTTCTTTTCCTTGCCGGCCTGTACCTGTTGCGGCGCGGCCGGCGTCCCGCGGTCGCGGCCGCAGTGGTCATCATCGGCGCATGGGACCTCGTACTCGCGGTTCCCAGGCGGTCCGGGCTCACGTTGAATGTGGACGGCGTACTCATCGACATTCTGGTCACTCTCGTCGTCGCCGTCGTGCTGATCGTCCGATGGCGTCGCCTCACTGCGCCCGCTGCGTCCGCGCTGGTGGCGCTGGTGGCGTTCTCCTGGATAGTCGGCGCCCGGGGTGCCTATCTCAGCCGCATCCTGGGTGGCTTCCTCCCCGCGGCCGCGATCGTGACCGTCGTGACCGGCACGCTCTGGGCCTTGCTCACCGACTCCGCATTCGCCGCCGGTTCGAGTCGGCTCTTTCCCGACGTCGGTCGTCCCTTGCTGTGGATCGGCCTGCTGGTCACGGTCGCCACCATGACCAACTGGGTTGCGGTCACCCACGACTTCGACCTGACCCAGCCGATCGCCTCCGGGGGCTTTCTCCGCCTGGGTCTGCCGTTAGCGGCGTGGTGGGTGCTCCACCGTCGCTTCCAGGTGTCGCCCCCGTCGGCGGAGACTCTGACAACGGCACCACCCGGTCCGTCGTACTCGCCTGGCCGGCCAGGGCCGACCGGGCCGTCCGAAGCGTGACGGGGTCGACCCTTCAGCCGCCCGGGGCGCCGGCCGGGGCCGCCCCGGGGCCGTCAAGCCGAGCGGGGGTGACCCGACGTCGCCGCCGCGGCAGCGTTCACCGGTCGGAAATGCTCCCGATACGTGCTCCGCCTAGGTTGACGCAACCAACAGCAACGCCAGAGGAGCACGCGATGAGTGGAAGCAAGGCCCGACTCGAGGCGATCGATGCCGTCAAGGGGTTCGAGCCGCCCGCCGGCTTCTTCCCGCCGGCGGCAGAGGCA